>JBMORS010000166.1:0-6217 GCA_049319925.1 Patescibacteria group bacterium
AGAAGGGGAAACAGAGCAAGCTGGTTTAAAACTGCTTAAGCAAAACGGGATCATGAGTATAACAGCTCATCTGCCGGGATTTAACCGTAGTTTTAAGATAGCTGATTTGTATCTCTCAGTTCCTTTAGATGGTATTAAAGTGGAGGAAATAGAGGATCCTTCTATGTATGCTGTTATGGTTCAAGTACCCTGGCTGGACGGCGTTTTAGAACTTGCTTTATACGCAAAAAAAATTCAAGCTGGTTGGGAAATTTTTATAGCCCAGTTATTAAAACTAGAGGCTGAGTATAAAACAGCCAAGCTTTATTTGGAAGGACGAATGTCTTTAGGTGTCTTAAAATAAAGCGCCAACTAATTTAGCCGGGTGGTATTAATTAACAATACCGCCTGGTTTTTAATTAAAATCGTAGTAGTATATGGCGATTGAGCCGTTATTAATAAGCCAGGTTTGATTAGCTTCTGCGGTGGCTACTTCATTCAATTTATCAAAATCAGCCCAGTAGCGGTTAAGTATTAAATAAATATTAGTCAGACCGGTTAAATTGGCCGCTTGTTTGATAGTTGCCCGATCTGGTTTGTTATATTGGCTGGCTTGTAAATAGACTTGATATAAAGGGTTGGTGCCAGTAGGTAAAGGATAAAAATAATATTCATTATAATAACGACTAAAGCCGAATTCCTGCAAAGCCGCCGCCGCTACTGCTTGGTTGCTTAGAACCGCATAAGGTTTATTGGCGGCTAAATTGTTTATTAAGCGGACAGCGTTAATATCGCCAGGGGTAGTTGGATAGGCGGTATCTTTTTGATAAAGATCAAAACGAGGATAAGTTAGGTAACAGCCGGCAGCGGTTAGTAAAGCTAAACTTAAAATTAAAGAAGAGTTGGTAATAGTTTTTTTATTTAAAAATTGAATAACCTGATTAGCACCAACTATAACTAAGGGCCATAGAGTTAATAGGCTCAGATGCCACAGTCGCAGGTTATAGAAATTTTGTTCATTATTTGGCAGTCCGTCAAAATGAAAAAATAATTTGGTTATTAAAAAACTTAAAGTTAAATAACAGGCTGGCCAAATAAAATTGGCCGTAGCTAGGTGTTGTTTTCGGCTGATTAGCCAGCCGATAGCAGCCAAGACTAAAAAGATTAGGCTTAAAGGCAAGCCCCATAAATAAATAATATCTTGCAGGTGTAGAGCATAAGGCAGTTGCGGCAGATTGTGCCAGATTAAATAAAATAAATCTTTTAGAGCCGGCAGTGGGTTATTTAATTTTATGTTTAATAAGTTTGGTTTTAATAAATTTAAAAACCAAAAAGCCGCTGGCACGGCCAAAGTCAGCCAGGTAGCTGATAAGATTTTTATTAATTTAGAACGGTTGGATAAGTGATGCCAAATTACCAGGCCTAGTAAAGGTAGTCCGACTATAGGATGGGTTGCAAGGCTGGTTAAGGCTAGTAAATAGGCTAACTGGTTTTTATAGTGATAATCAGAGCAAAGTAGGCCAATGGTAATTAAAGACCATAAGTAAGTTAAGGCCAAAGGGGTAGTAATAATAAACAAGGGCAGAGTTAGAATAATTGGTAGCAGGGGTAAATAGCTGGCTGATAATTTTAATTTATTTTTTAAACTGTCTATTAAAACCGGCCAGCTAAGACCGGCTAAAAACGGTATTAGCCATAAGTCTAGTCGGTTAAGATTTATTTTTAGAAAATTAGACAGCAACACTTCTAGGCTGTATTGGCCGATATAATAAAAAGGCTTAGGTGAGATAGTTTGAGTAAGTTGCAGCAGTTTAGCAGAAGCCTGGTGAATAAAAGGGTCAAAGGCATAACCTAGGGGGAATATAACCGGTAAGATAGACAAACTTAGCCAGTAAAAAGGAATTAGCCAGAGGCTGCTTAATTTTTGGCTGACATAGACAACTAAGACTGACAAACTTAAATAAATTAGCCACCACCAGGCCGGTATAACCAGCCAGGGTGAGCGCCAAGCGACATCGGTTCGGAATTGCCAAAGCAATAGCCAGGTTATTAGCAAAACTATTAAATAACCTAAGGCCAGATAAAAATTGGTTGGCCGTTCCTTAGCTATTTTACTAAGATCTATTTTGTTTGTTTGGCCCAACCAAGGAACTAAACTAAATAATATCAAGCCTAAAATTGGGCTGAATAAATTAAGGTAAAAAGCCAGGGCGCCGCTTAAACTAATAAAGGCTAAAATTGCCAGCAATCCTATGATTGTTTTGTTTAATGGCGAGCCGTTTTTTAAACGATTGCCCCATAACCAGGCCGTACCTGATAAATAAATTAATCCGCCGATTAAATTAAACAACGGCCAGTTAAAATAATAGGCTGTTAAGGACAGAATTAGCCCTAGTAGGCTGAATAAACTTTTTATCAGCATAGTTTTTATATTGTAGCATTTGGGATAAAAACAGGCACGAAATTATAACTTAGTTTTTTGTATTCGTGCCAGTTTTAGCGAGTCCTGATATAATAATTTTATGGATTTAAAGACAGCTACAGTAGGGGCAAAGTTATCAAATAAGGAAATTATTGGTTTGTTGGTAGCCAGTTTTTTGGCATTTTTGTTATACTCTTTTTTTAGTTGGCAGGCGCCTTGGCGATTTAATTCACCAGACGAAGCAGCTAATGCTTTTTGGGCTGAACGTTTATCAGCCGGACAGAGTCTTAAAGTGTTAAGTCCGCTTAATCAAATAGCCCAAAGCCCGATTATCCATCCTCGTAGCACTCGGATTATCGGCAACAACCTGCAACCTGTTAGTTTTTTGGGGTTACCGTTAGCCGCTGGTGGTTTAGCTTATTTTTTTGGCCACGGTTTATTGCCTTATCTTACGCCACTGTTAGCTGTTTTGGGTCTAGCGGCTTGGTATCTTATTTTACGGAAATTTTTTGATAAACCAACGACTGTCATCGGTTGGGTTTTATTGGCTGGTCTGCCAGCTAATTGGTATTATCAATCGCGCCCTTTTTTTCATAATGGCGGCTTTTTTAGCTTGTTGCTGATAACTTGGTGGTTTAGTTGCCAGGCCCTGCAAAAGAAATCTTATTGGTTGTTTGGGTTAAGCGGTCTTACAGCTGGTTTGTCTGTAGCTTTTAGAAGTTCGGAAATTTTTTGGTTACTGCTTATAGCTATAATTTGGTTTTATAGTTATCGGCGCCAGCTTAGTTGGCGTTTTATAGTTTGTTTTGTTTTAGGTGGTTTAATAGGTTTTAGCCCAATTATTTTAGCCAATTTGATAATTTACGGCCAACCATTGTCGATTGCTTATCAAACAATTGGATTGGGGCAGGCAGTTAATTTAGGTTCCACAGTGTCTTTATTAAAACAATTAATATTACCGTTTGGTTGGCATCCTAAAATAATTTTGAATACGGTCGGTAATTATCTAATCACTTTGAACTGGCTGTGGTTTATTCTGGTTACTGTCGGCTGGTTGTGGTTGGGGCGTAATTTAAATAAATTTAACCAAAGACAAAAAAGTATTTTTGGTTTAACGATTTTGATAAGTTTATGGTTGATTATTTTGTATGGTAGCTGGTTATTCAATGATAATCCCGATCCCAAGGCTGTAACCATTGGTACATCTTACGTACGCTATTGGTTGCCGGTTTACGCCCTGGCTTTAATACCGGCGGCGGTTTATTTAGGAAAGCTGTCGGCTAAATATTTAGGTAAGTATTTAGTAGCGGTGTTTTTGCTTGGTTATTTAGTTTGGTCGGCTTATGCCGTAATTTGGTCCGAGCCGGAGGGTTTGCTGAGGGTAAGATTTAACGTAGAGAAATTTGATAAAGTTGGTCAGGCGGTTCAACAACTGACGCCAGTAAACAGTGTTATAGTTAGTGGTAAGACGGATAAATTTTTTTGGCCAGAGCGTCAAGTGATAGTTAATTTAGAAAATCAGGCGGATTATTTGGCCGTGGTTAATTTACTTAAGGGTGGCTGGGAAGTTTATCGTTTTCACCCCACTTGGCCAATGGAGACGTTTAATGATTTAAATGCCAAACGGCTTAAGGATTATGGTTTGCAAATAAAATTAATAAAAGGCGATTGGGAAGGATTTAGTTTATATCAGTTTAATCTGCTTAATAATTTATGAATAAACTGATTCATTTAAGATGGCTGATCGTGGTTATTCTGCTTGGTTATTTAGGCTGGCAAAATTTGTTATCAATGGCTCCAGTGGTGGGTGAGAGTGATTTGTCCGTTCGTCAGTCTAATTTGGGGGTTTTGTTGCCAGCTGGTCGCGTTGCTAAAACAGAGGCAGGTTTACGGGTTAAACAAGAGCCGCTTTATCTGGATATAAAAATACCGCCTCGGGCCCGGCAGGTTAATTTAAAAATCACCACTGCCGGCCAGGCGGATTTAATAATAGGTAGTCGGCAAGATATTGGCTGGTCTTATGTTTTTTGGCCCCTGACTATAAGTGATCAGGCGGAAACAAAAATTCATTCAGTAATAGCTCAGCCGATAGGTTTACTGGAGTCAGACTATAATTGGCGCTTTATATTGTCGGTTAAGGGTTTGCCGGATAAAGATTTGATAATTAAAAAAGCAGAAGTGGAAATTTTAAGGCGGCCTTTTAGTTGGCAATGGTTAAATAATAAATTATTATTTTGGCTATGATAAAAAATGATTTACTAAGTAATTCAATTATCAAATTAAGCCGGCAAATAATAGGCGAGTTGGGTTTGGGTTTGTTGGCGGCTTGGTGGTTGATGTGGCTTGTGGAATTGCTTAGGCCGGGCAGTGTCAGTTTGTATCTTGACCTTAATTTGATTTTAGTGTTAGCTCTAGTAGCTTGGTTAATAGGTAGCCCTATTAAACAGACTATTAGAACGGCAGGTTACTTATGGTTGGTTCTATCTGTTATAATAATAAGTGTTTTATTGTTTAGATTAATTGGATAAATTTTATGTCTTTTAAACTGCTTAATGATGATTTAATAAAAGAAACCGCTGTGACCAGCCAGAATTCAAAGAGGCGGCGCAGTTTATATACTTTTCATCAGGATAATGATGAAAAAGTGCATCGGTTGCTTAATGTCATTCAGCCAGATTCTTATTTACAACCACACAAACATCAAGCGCCTGATAAAGTGGAAGTTATGATAGTATTAAAGGGTAAATTGGCAGTAATAGAGTTTGCTGAAGATGGTCGGCCTAGCGGGCAGATTGTATTGGCTCCTCAGAGCAGCCCTTATATTTTGGAAATAGAGCCTAATACTTGGCATATGTCTATCGCTTTGGAAGCGGATACGGCTGTTTACATAGTAACCGAAGGGCCGTGGCGGCCGGATAGTCATAAAATAATGGCGCCCTGGGCACCAAGCGAAAAAGAAACTGTTGCCGCCCAAGAGTATTTGGCTGGTCTGAGGCAGGAGTTGATGTTATATTAGATAAAATCTCAAATTTTAAATACTAAAATTTAACTAATACCTAAGAAATTAAAATATCAAATGGCAGATTAATCCCTTTTTGTTAGCTGGTGGATGAAAATTTTAATAACAAATTAGTTAATTAGGATTTAGAAATTAGGATTTCGGATTTAATAAATTTATCTATTATGGAGTGTGTTTTCTGTAAAATAGTAAACAATCAATTGCCTAGTTTTAAAGTAGCTGAAACTGAGGATTATTTAGCTTTCTTGGATATAAAACCGGTTAAGCCTGGGCACACTTTGGTTATTCCTAAAAAACATTATGATGATTTAGCAAGTCTGCCGGCTGAACCAGCGGCTGAATTGGTAAAATTTGCCCAGCAGGTGGCGCTGGCGGTGATGGCGGCTACAGGCGCCGAAGGTTTTAATTTAACGCTTAATAACGGCGCGGCGGCGGGTCAAATTATATTTCATACTCATTTTCATATAATTCCTCGTCAGGCTCAGGACAATCTTTTAGCTTGGCCGCATGGACAATATGATGCCGGTCAAGGCGAACATTTGGCTGAACTTATCAGGCAAAAAGTTAATTTAACTTAAAGAATTATGAAAATATTGGTTACCGGCGGGGCTGGTTTTATAGGTTCTAATTTTATTCATTATATTTTGGATAAATATCCAGATTATCAAATAATTAATTTGGATAAATTAACTTATGCCGGTAATTTGGAAAATTTAACGGCCATTGAAAAAGACAGCCGTTATAGTTTTGTGCGGGGAGATATTGCCGATCAGGCAACGGTTGAGCAGATTTTAAAT
>JBMORS010000167.1:0-6193 GCA_049319925.1 Patescibacteria group bacterium
GCCTTGCACAATGTCGGGGAGCAAAGTGCCAAACACAGCAGCCAAGACTGTATTTTTGTTAGCAATTGGAAAATTGGACAAATACAGCATAACAAAGCCCAGCATAATAACGCCGTCTAAAATAGCAGCGCCTAAAAACCTACGGCGCCTAAGCCAGGCCACTAGGCTATTATCGTTTAAATATTCATCGCCGTGCGGTATAGCATCCAACACCAGGTGCGATAGTACCCCAGCTACAAAGGCTATAAAGGGGTTAGGAATGTATTTGGCAATTACCAGACCCGCGGCGGCGTGAACTGTTAAGTACATAAGTTTAGAATTAATATTCTATTGCCTTTATGTTAGCAAACAAAAAACTTTTTGAACAATGTTATTTGACATTATAATTTTTAACTGTTAATTTTGATATCTTAAACCAAAATCAACATAAAAATAATCAAAAATAACCCTTTTCCATTACGGAGGAACGATGGATTTTTTATTAGGCAACGAAACAAAAATTAAAAATTTGGATCTGGTTATAGGAAACCAAGAAACCTTATTGCAAGTAGGTGACAAAGTGACATTGGCCATCTATAAAAACGGCAAGTATTTTTACAAAATTACTATGAGTCGCAACAGCGAGCCGTTACTTTTTAAGGTTAAAGATGAAGACGGCAATAAGCTTAAGACTAATTGTTTGTTAGTAGAACAGCCGCTGGAAGAGAATTATAAGCAAGAAACTGAGGGTTTATTAGACGAGTTTTTTAAAAAACTTTTTCCTTATTGCTTGGTTGGGCACGTGGAGCAATATCATCCCACGTCTATTGATGGCCATGTAGTTGTGTTAGATCCACAGTAATCAAAAATTTAGACCCCTTAGGAGTTTATAAAGCTTCAAGGGGTCTTTTTTTACTTTAAAGATTGTAGAATTATCCATTTTATATCATCAGCGGTTTCTACTTCCCGATTGGAGGGGGTTTTTAGAGTGATTATTTTTTTGTTTTTGGAAAAGTATCGCCTGGCGCCGCGCCAGCCCGGTTTTATAAACTTATCAAGCGGAGTTTCTATAACATTATTTTTGCTATTAGCGGCGTGTATGACATTTTTTTGTCCAGTATACAAACCAACATGGCCTACGCCGTTTAAGGGTTTTTTAAGATAGTAGTTAATATAACCGGATACAAAAATTACATCGCCAGCCATCAGATGGGAATAATTAACCAATCCACCAAGTTGTATTTGTTGTATAGTGCGCCTAGGTAGCCACAAACCCGCTTGTCCATACAGCCATTTTATAAAACTAGAGCAATCCACTAGCCGGGGTGCTTGTGACGGCTGGGCACCACGTTTGTATAGGGAATAGCCAATACATTTACGGGCGAGCGTGACTATATCAACATTTATAATAGAGAAACCTTTGCTAGTAAGTATTTTTAAAGCTTGGGTTTGGGTAATAGGTAGTGATAAATCTTTAAGGCAAACAGCGCAAACATTATTAACCGCCCGAAATTCCATTTTTCCTCCTTAATTTTTGTTTTGAAAAACAAAAAACTACCCTAGCTGGGGTAGTTTTGATTTACAGATTATAAATCTACCAGCTAGGTTATTAAATAGGCGATTAACTTTATAAATCCGGACCAGGTTTTAATTAAGCCGTTAATTAGCATGGTTTAATTATATATGAATATTTGAAAATAGAAAATTTTGGGCAACAGGCGGGCAATGCTTTAAATTTACTCTCTGCCCTAAACAGAAAAAGAGCTGTAAATACAACTCTTTTTCGCAAATTACCAATGGTAGCAGGGGTGGGGATCGAACCCACGGCCTAGGGCTTATGAGTCCCTCGCTCTAACCAACTGAGCTACCCTGCCTTAATTATTTAATTGTAATCTAAATGGCCCCAGCGGGGCCATAGTAAAATTCTTGGTTGCGGGGGCGGGACTTGAACCCGCGATCTCCTGGTTATGAGCCAGGCGAGATGCCACTTCTCCACCCCGCGTCGTTAAACTAACTGCTTAAAGATAGCTTATTTGCCCTCATCTGACAAGCTTTTATATGTGGCCCAGCCACCCGAAGCTTTAGCAAAGGGTGGTGGGCATGGTGGGAGTCGAACCCACATGGATTTCTCCGTACGATTTTGAGTCGTATGCGTATGCCAATTCCGCCACATGCCCTAAAGTAAAAAAGAACTACTGCTTTTTAAGCATACCTTATAATAATAGTAGTTAAGTGAATTGTCAAAGAGGCCCAGGGACATTATACTAATAAGGTATTATGGCGAAAATTATTGCTTTAGTTAACCAAAAAGGCGGCGTGGGTAAAACTACCACAGCTGTAAACCTGGCTGCTTATTTTGCTCAGGCTGGCCGCCGGGTTTTATTAGTGGATATAGATCCGCAGGGCAATGCTTCGGCTGGTGTAGGCGTAAATAGCCAAGCCGAAGTGCCTAATGTTTATCATGTTTTGTTGGAGCCAGATCGGATAAAAGAAGTTATTCAAAAAACCAGTTATGAAAATTTGTCTATTTTGCCAGCTCAGGCCGATTTAGCTGGCGCGGCTGTGGAATTAGTTGGCGCTGATAGTCGAGAATACAAACTTAAACAGGCTTTAAGTAAGGTAGGAGAGGATTACGACTATGTATTAATAGATTGCCCGCCGTCCTTAGGGCTTTTGACAGTTAATGGGCTGGCGGCGGCTGACCAGGTGCTAATACCGATTCAGGCTGAGTATTACGCTTTGGAAGGACTAGGACAATTAATGAATACAGTTAATTTAATTCAAGAGCATCTTAATAACAGTTTGGATATTTTAGGAGCCCTAGTAACTATGTATGATTCGCGGAACCGCTTGGCTAATGCTGTGGTCCAGGAATTAAAAAGCCATTTTCCTAATAAATTATTTATGACTATGATTCCGCGTAATGTGCGCCTGGCCGAGGCACCTAGTTATGGCCAACCAGTTATGGTGTACGACGCGGCTTCGCGCGGGGCTGAAGCTTATAAATTGTTAGCTGAAGAAGTTTTAAAAATATTAGAGCCTTTAGAAACAAAAGAACCCTATGGCCAAACCATTTAAGCTGGGTAAGGGATTAAATTCCTTAATACCACAAAAAAAATCCGACAGCACTAATTACTGGGGAGCTGGTGCTAAAGCTGATAGCGCCCAGGTAGCAGGTGCTGTAACTGACAGCGGGGAGCGGATACATTATTTAAATCCTAAGGACATAGCGGCTAATTCGCGCCAGCCTAGACAAAATTTTAATGATGAGGATTTGGCCGATTTGGTAGCTTCGGTAAAAACTCACGGCATCTTGCAGCCTTTAACAGTTAGCCAGTTGCCGGGCGGTAAATACGAACTTATTGCTGGCGAACGGCGCTTACGGGCGGCTGTAACAGCCGGTTTAAAACAGGTGCCAGCTATTTTAAGACAAGCTAAAGACCAGGAAAGGCTGGAGTTGGCGCTAGTAGAAAACATTCAGCGGCAAAATTTAAACCCTTTGGAAGAAGCTGCTGCTTATCAGCAGTTACAACAAGAATTTGGTTTGACTCAGGAAAAAATTAGTCAGCAGGTTGGCAAATCCCGACCACAAATTACCAATACTTTGCGTTTGTTGGAATTACCCGACAGTATTAAGCAAGCGCTTAGGGAGGGTAAAATAACTTTTGGTCACGCCAAAGTAATAATGAGTTTAGACACGCCTTTTGAGCAAGAAAAGTTTTTTAGGTTAATAACAGCCGAAGGCTTGCCAGTTAGGTTAGCCGAAGCCAAGGCTCATAGTTTAAAAGCTAATAAATCCTCGGGCGCGCCGGCCAGGCCTTCGAATCAGCTAAAAGCCTGGCAGCAACAGTTACAAAATATTTTAGGCACCAAGGTAAAAATTAGCGGTAGTTTGAACAAGGGCAAAATAATTTTGGAATTTTATTCCAGTGAAGATTTGATGGGGCTGGTGGAAAAGATAAAAAAAGCGGGGGAATAAAAAATATCAAATATTAAATTTCTAATTTCAAATCAATAACAAAGTTTAAATTAATTGGACATTAAATAATTTGTAATTGATTAGTAATTTGGTATTGGGAGTTTGAAATTAAAAACTACGCCTTTTGGGATATAGGGCGTAGTTGGTTGTTTATTCTTTGCTTCGAGAAAAAATATTTAAAAAGTTGCGGCGCTTTTTCTTGTAATAACTTTTAATATGATTTTTAGCTTGGTTAGTCTTAACGAATTTTAGCCAGTCTTCGCTGGGGCCGCCGCGGTTTTTATCCACGATTATTTCTACCAAGTCGCCACTTAAGAGTTTGGTTTCTAGGGGAGCGATTTTTTCATTCACCCGGGCGCCCGAGCATTGGTTACCAATATCAGAATGGATATGGTAGGCAAAATCAACCGGCGTGGCATCTTCGGGCAAATCTATCACGTCGCCCTTGGGTGTAAAGACGAAAATGCGGTTTTGAAAAATGTCGATGGTTAAGGCTTTTAGGTATTGGTCGTTGTCGGTGATTTCTTTTTGCCAGTCCAGCAGTTCTTTAATCCACTTTAATTGTTCGGGCGGAATGCTTAGCTGGGCTTTGCTGGAATCTTTGAATTTCCAATGGGCGGCAATACCATATTCGGCGTTGTCATGCATTTGCTGGTCGCGGATTTGGAATTCCACAATACGTCCGGCATCGCAAAACACCGTGGTGTGAAGCGAACGGTAGCCATTGGGTTTAGGCTGAGCAATATAATCTTTAATGCGGCCAGTCATAGGCTTCCAGCGGCTGTGTATGGCGCCTAGGGCCTGATAGCAGCCAGCCACGTCAGGCACTATAATTCTTAGGGCTACTAAGTCGTAAACTTTGCCAATATCCATATCTTTACGTAGCAGTTTTTTATACAAACTGTAGTAGTGCTTAATGCGGCCGTGCACAGAATTATATTTGATGTTGTTTTCGTCCAGTAGTTTTTTAACTTGTTTGATTAAATCGTCGCTGTAGGAAATTTGGTCTTCCATACGGCTGGCCGCTGTTTTTATTATCCAAGCATGTTCTTCGGGGTAAACATATTTAAAAGCCATATCTTCCAGTTGACCTTTTAATTCACCAATACCTAGACGGTTGGCAATCGGGGCGTAAATTTCCAAAGTTTCCCGGGCAATGCGTTGTTGTTTAACCGGTGGCAAAGCTGACAAAGTAGACAGGTTGTGTAAACGGTCGGCTAACTTAATAAGTACCACCCGAACGTCTTCGGCCATGGCTACGAACATTTTTCTTAAGTTTTCGGCGTAACGTTCCAGGCCGCGATATTTAAGTTTGCTTAATTTGGTAATTCCTTTAACTAGTTTGCCAACTTCTTTACCAAATTCTTTTTCTACTTCGGCCAAAGTAATCGGTGTGTCTTCGGGTACGTCGTGCAGTAGGCCGGCGATTACGGTACTTAGGTCCAAATTCATATGGGCCAGGGTGTAGGCTGTTTCTAGGGCGTGTTGTATGTAATCAGTGCCGTCTAAACGTTTTTGCCCAGCATGGGCTTTGTTAGCGAAGTCATAAGCCAATTCCAGCATAGTGGTATCGGCCTGGGGATTATTTTTGAGTACCAATTGTTTAATATCTTCAAAAGTGGTCATAGTATTTATGATAACATAGTACTATAACACCAACTAAGTTAAAAAGCAAGCCCCGTATAACAACTTTGTCTACTGTCTTAAGCTGTCAGATAATAACTTAAGGTATTCATCTTTAAAAAAATTAATAGAATTATCTATTGTTATAAAGTAGACAGTAATAAAGCTTAAGACAAAGTTGTCTTACGGGGTAAGAGACTAGAAGATAGAAGACGGAAATTAGAAGATGAAATAAAACTATAAATCATTATGTCACTGTGAAAGAATCCCGTCTGACGGGATGACTGAAGTAAAATTATTAGATTGCCACGTCAGTCGTCCCGCTCCGCCAGTTGGCGGACGCGGGACTTCTTCCTCGCAATGACAAAAGGATAGAAGTTTTGTAATAGCGATTTATGTGTCATCGCGAAGGACCCCGCGGCCGCGGGGGGCTGTGGCGATCTAGATTGCTTCGCCACTCCCTCGTCAGACGAGGTCGGGTTCGCAATGACATAGTTGATAAAGGCAGAAATAAAAAGCGGCGGCCTGAAGTTTCAGACCGCCTAGAAGGGTTGGTTAATTAATTTTTATTTTTTTGTGGAATTAGACGTGGAAATATTTTTATGAGTTGAC
>JBMORS010000168.1:0-6120 GCA_049319925.1 Patescibacteria group bacterium
ATATCAAGAATGGTTGGATGGATTAACTGCCAGGGTTTATCAGCACGAAGTGGATCACCTAAATGGCATTTTATTTATTGATTTGACTGATGAGATTATTGCCGGTCAGGAATTGATTGCTAATTACAAAAATGGTTAAACCTTTTGTTTACTATGGCACTTCAGAATTTGCCCGCATTATTTTATCGGGGTTGCTTAAAGCCGGATTAAGACCGATTTTGGTGGTAACGGTTCCGCCTAAATCTCAGGGTCGTGGTTTAAAAATAATTAAATCGCCAGTAGCTGAGACAGCTAGCCTTAATAACTTAGATTTGTTGGAGGTTGCTAGCTTAAAAGATTCGGTTGTTTTAGAAAAATTAAAACACTTTAAAACTGAATTTGCTTTGTTAGCCGCTTTTGGACAAATAGTGCCTAAGGTTGTTCTGGATTTATATGATAAAGGTATAGTTAATGTTCATCCTTCTTTATTGCCTTTGTATAGAGGAGCTTCTCCGATTGCCAGTGTTCTTAAAGATGGTCAGTCTAAAACCGGCTTAAGCTTAATGTTGCTTGATAATTTAATGGATCATGGTCCTTTATTAAAACAGATTGATTACAATATAAACAAAGATCAGACGGCGGATAACTTGGCGGCGGATTTAGCGGATTTAGCTGTAAAAATTTTACCAGAAACTTTGTCTGATTATTTATCTGGCCAACTTAAACCCTTAGAACAGGATCACAGTCGGGCTACTTACACTGGATTGATAAGCCGGGTGGACGGCCGAGCTAATTTTAATTTATCAGCCAATCAGTTAAATAATCAGCGACGGGCTTTTGAGCCTTGGCCTGGTTTATGGACCGATTGGCAAGGCCGGACTGTAAAATTACTTAAAACAGGGATTTGTCATTTGTCTCAAACGAAACCAGGTTTGGTTAGGTGGGTTGAAGGCCAGGGCTTGGTTATAGAATGCCGTTTAGATGGTTTAGTGATAAAAAGTTTGCAACTGGCTGGTAAAAAACCTTTGTCAGCAGAAGATTTTATTCGAGGACAAAAGAGTTTTTTGGGAACAGTTTTGTTATAAGCTGTATGATGTCTAAAATAGATAAATATTTTTCTTTGGCAATTTTAGGCTTGCTATTTATAGGTTTGTTTTTTGCGTTTTGGTTTTATTTTAAGTATGGCTTAGTTGTTTCTAATGACCAACCAGCTCCAGCTAATAGTCAAGTTTTAGCTGTACCGTTGGCTAGTGAGAATCAGCCAGTTTATCGGCAGGTAGTTTTTGGTGTTGTTGGCGATATAATGCTGTCTCGTAATGTAGCGGCCCAAATGAAAAAATTTGATAATCCCCTATTGCCTTTTGTTAACATGACTGACTGGCTGAAGTCTAACGATTTTAATTTTGGTAATTTAGAGTCACTTTTTAATGGATCCGATTTTATACCAGGTACTAATAGCCTGGTTTTTAATGCCTGGCCCAAAAGCTTAGCCGGTTTAGTTGAAAACAAGTTTAAAATATTAAGTTTGGCCAATAATCATGCTTTGGATTATGGACTTAAGGCAATTAATTATAGTCGGGATTTGTTAACTAATCAGGGTATTGCTGTTGCCGGTGTTGGCCAAAATTTAGACCAGGCTTGGCAACCAGCTTTACTGGAGATTAATGGCATAAAAATAGCTTTTATAGCTGTTTCTTACACGTCTTTTAATGATAATGGTTTAACAAGCAGTAATTATATTGCCCGCTGGGAAAATACAGAACAGCTGAATAAATCTATTGCTCAAGCAAAATTAGAAGCTGATTTAGTTGTGGTCAGTCTGCACGCCGGTATAGAATATACTAGCCAGCCTAGCGCGGGGCAAATAAATTTTGCTCATCAGGCTATAGACCAAGGCGCGGATTTAGTTATAGGCCATCACCCTCATTGGCAGCAGAAGCGGGAAATATATAAAAACAAAGTCATCTATTACTCGTTGGGTAATTTTATTTTTGATCAGATGTGGAGTCTTAAAACTAAGCAGGGTTTGGCCGTTCAGATTATCGTGGAACAAATCAAAAAAAATAATCAAAAAGAAACAAGTCTGGCCAGTCTTAAGGAATACCAGATTATTATAGAAAATTATGGCTCACCCCGTTTAGATGGCCAGCCGGTTTTAGTTAATTTGAAAGCGGATTGATATTTAGCTTTCAGCTCTCTTTTTTTCAGTCACCCAAAATCCTAAATACTTACCCAACATTAATCTGGTTTGGGCATCGGTGGCTGGTATAGCGCCAAAAATAATCATTATGGCCGGGAATAATATCCATTGAATTACCATAGGCACGTACATCAGACGTGATTTATCAGCTGGTCTAGGCGGCAGTAGCATGGTAGACAAAGCCGCGCTAAAAATAAGACCAATCATAGCCAGTGTCATTAGCCAACCCAACACCACCGGGGCGTTATGAGCCAGGATAGTGGTTTTTACTTGATTATCAGCCATCATTAAAGGTAAACGACCTAATATAAATATTATTAAAGGAGCTGTTGCCCAGGAATAAACTCCTTCCAGTTGATTCCATAAGTAACGGGTTTTTTTATTAAAAGGGATTGTTTTAGAACGCCAAAAATGCCAGGCCATATAAGGAAAATTTTCTACTCCATAAGCCCAACGTCTTTGTTGTTTATATTGATTTATTAGACTACGCCACAGAGAACCAGCATAAACAGTGTCCATAGAAATCGGCATGTATAAAGGAGTTACCTGATAATTTCCGTTATACCTAACAAAACATTGTAAGAATATTCTGGAGTCTTCGGTCACTATATCATTTTGCCAAAAGCCTACGTCAACCAGAGCTTTAAAGGGCATAGAATGGGAAGAAAAAGTGAACAAGCGTTCTGGTCTAGCTAAATCGGTTAATAGCCAGAAGGTCGTGGAATTAGCCACAATTCGGCTAATGGCCGGCGACTGCCAAATATTGTTGTTGTAAACGGCTACTGGTTGATAGCTGGAGTGTAAGGGGTCGGGGTGGGTTAAATAAACGTAAGTTAAATAAGAAAAATACTGAGGATGAGCACAGGAGTCCACGTCAAAAGTTGAAACTACTATATCGGCATAAGCCAAGCCTAGTTGGTCAATTAATTTTTTGGCTTGTTGACCAGCCCAGTGTATATTAGAGCCCTTACCAGCTATTTCCCCTATTATATCGCTGGGATGAAGAGTAATTAAAAAATGTCCAAACTTGTGTGAGAATTCTTGCTTTATAATTTCAGCTGACTTTAAAAAATTATCCTTATCTCTGGCTTCGCCAGCCAAAACTACTATTAGTTTGTCTAAAGGATAATCAACATCAATTAGCGATTTAATAGAAGCCCTTAAAACTTCTATTGATTCTTTATAGGTAGGTAAAAATATTAGGTGGTAAATTTCTTTTTTATTTGGCAGGTCATTTAATTGTTGTCGCCAATTCTGGTTGATTGTGGTTTTGTATTTTTTCCAAGAGCCTATCATGTAAATTAAAAGATAAGCTACTCGAAGTAACCAATAAAGATCAAAAATTATGATTATATAAATCGCCCAAAGAGGTTTTAAAAAGGACAAGGCAATGGAACCAATAAGAGTTGTCCAAACCAAAAGACCGGGAATAATTTCGAATATCCGGTAAACGGTTTCTTTTTTAAATTTATTAAGCAGCCAGGCCAGCATGGATTTATTTTTTGTTTTGTAGATACAAACTAATAACGGCCGCTGCCAAAAAGACAAAGAATCCCCAAACACAAGCCGGTACAGCCGCTAGAGAAAAAGTTGCCCAGTAATCATTAAAGCCCCTAATTAGCATAGGTAAACCTATTTCCCGCCAACCTACCCAGCCGGCAAATAAAGTTCCGGCCCAGGCTAGAATTTTGATGGTTAAAGTGTTGGAGAACCAATTGGTTAGCCCGCGCCAGGCCATTAAACTACTTAAAAGCAGTAAAGCAAATAAAGCCAGACCAAAAGGGCATGGCGACAATCCTAATATAGTTAGGCCTACGCAGGAAAATAATCCTGGTTCAGTAGCGGGAGCAATATATTGTTTAATTGTAACAGTTAAGGCAAACAAGGTGCCGATTAATGATAGTATAAAAATACTTTTTAATTTATTCATAAAATTAAATTATTTGTTAAGTTTTACAGCTTCAATAATTATATCAGTTAACGGATGATCATCTTGATTAGTTTTTACTTCCTCTATTTTGTTAAGAATCGGGTATCCTTCTGTTACTTGACCGAAATTAGTGTGTTTGCCATTTAACCAAGGCGTGGCTTCGGCAGTAACTATAAAAAATTGACTGCCGTTAGTATCGGGGCCACTATTAGCCATAGCTACGGCGCCGCGTACTAAAGGATGTTTATTTATTTCATCAGCAAAAGTATATCCCGGACCGCCCTGACCATCATTGCTCCAATCATCGTCTTTGGAATTAGGATCGCCGGTTTGAATCATAAAATCCTTTATAACCCGATGGAATTTGACGCCGTCATAAAAACCGACTTCAGCTAATTTTATGAAATTAGAAACGGTTTTTGGTGATTCAGGATAAAAAGTGAAGGTTATGTCACCTAAATTAGTTTTTAGGGTGGCTGAGTTGTAGGCCGGCATTTCGGTATTGTTAGTTTCGGTCATAGAGTTTTGATTAGGTTGGTTAGTAGTTGATTGATTCAGGCCGGCTAACTGATAATCTTGTTCAGTAGCTTGCCAATCGGGTCCATTAACAGAGCAACCAGCCAATATAGTAACTAGTAAACTCAAAGTTAAAATTTGATAAGTATTTTTCATGTTAATACATTTGGTCCCTTTTTTCACGCAAGAAATGGAACCATTGTTCAATTAATTTTAATAAAGTTTTGAAAGGCAATTCAAACAGAAAATCCAATATGAAGACAAAAATATTAATTTTATCAAAAGTAGTAGAAAGCCATTTTCCAAAAGTAACTACTGGTAGACTAAAAAAATCTAAAACAAAAGCCAGTAGGGTGTCTTTTTCGTTAACCAATCTAAGTTGCCTGGCTTGTTGTCGCAGTGATAAACCAAAGAAACTAACTAAACTTATAAACAGTATAAAAAGACTGCCGGATAGTATGTTGAAATTTAGTTTAACCAGGAAAAGAATAACTAAACCAAAGGAACTGCTAATAGTTATTAAGTAAAGTAGAGCGTAAAAGAATTTACCCCAGAAATTATTTTTTACAGGTTTAATGTGTTTTATTTTATAAAAATCAGCCGGTCGACCGTAAATAAGTTCACCCAGTGCTTCAGCTATTCTATCTTCGTTAACCTTTCCAGGAGATTTAATTAATATCGTTATTAGGCCCATTAGCAGAGGTGGAAAAAGTAGATTAATAGCCAATGACAGGTAATGCACCTGGCCCAATATTATTCTTTCATAAGGAAATTCTACTAACAAAGCTAGAATCATTTTAGTTATGAATATGTAAAATATGGCGTGGAAACCTTTGTTGCGGATTTTTTTTCTAGTGGTTTGCCAAAAGGTTTTATAAGTTTGACGAATGGTTTTTTCTAATTTATCTGGTTCGCTTAGTAGTTCTCTAATAGGCTGATCAGCTTCGTGAATAATTTGTTGCAGGACTATTATGGGTATTAAAAATTTCCTTACCGTGGGTATTAGTCTTTTACCTAAAGGTTGTTCGCTGATGAATTTTAGGTTTGCCAGTACACTATTCAGTTGAGGCGCCAGCCAATCGGCCGCTGCCTTAGGTTTAAGACTGAACCAATTAGCATAGTAATGAACCAACAGATAGTAGCCTAAAATATCCTGATCGGCTTTTTCCAGAATTCTTTGTATGTTAAGTATTATTTGGACTTGACTGGTTTCTGGGTCAGCCTCACCTTCTGGTAGTTTAATAAGGTCTTTAATTTGATTAAAAGCGAAGTGGGTATAGGCATGTCTTTGTTGAGGCGAAACTAATATGGCGTCGCATTCAACGGCCGCTAGACCCAGCACAGCTTCCCGCCATTTAGGATAATTAATTTTAGAGCCGTTGGTATTTAATAGGAGTTGGCTATACTTAGTTAAGACTGGAGTCAGTTCCTCTATTTTAGTTTGAGGGATTGAATCGTTTTTTAAATAACGAGACAAAATTAATTCTCGAATCAA
>JBMORS010000169.1:0-5873 GCA_049319925.1 Patescibacteria group bacterium
CAACTATTATGGAATTGTCAAAGAAACCCATAGTAGGTTCGCTATGCAGATCAATTAATAGAGCACGGCTAGGTTTGACCAAGGATAACATTTGACACACTAGTCGCGCGCTTAGAGGGGCGCGTGGTTTATCTTTTCGATCTTGGCGGTTATAGCCGAGAATAGTAGGGACTAGTGTGATGCGTCTAGCTGAAGATCCTCTGATAGCATCAGCCAAGATAATCATTTCCATTAAGTTTTCTGCTGGCGGATTAGTTGGGTTAATTATAAAAACGTCGCAATCGCGTACGTTTTCTAAAATATCAACCCTAACCTCACCGTCTTTAAAACGGCTGACATTAGCCTGACTTAAGGATATGCTAAGCCTTTGACAGATTTTTTCTGCCAAGGATTTACCAGCATTGCCGGCAAATATTTTAATAGGTCCGTATCTCATGTCCTGTCTCCTCATATTGTTTATTTTATATTGATTATTTGTTAAATACCATTTTTAGACTTGTTTTTGGTTATTTACCTTAACTCCGTTGATTTTTGCCGTCAAGCAAACAGCCAAGGTTAGCCAAAAAATTAGCATTTGCCAAATAAGGTAAATTTATTTATATTAGAAAGCGTTATCCTTATTAAAATCTTATGGATTTTATTATCAGTGGTAAAAATTTTAAGTTAACGCCAAGTCTAAAACAGTATATTCAGGATAAGTTAGGTCGGCTAAAAAAATACTGGGGTAAAATTATTCGCGCTCGGGTGGAACTGAAGGTGGACAAGGCTCATAAGTCTGGCCAGATTAGCGAAGTTGATGTGGTTTTGGAAGTACCTGGTCCAGATATTCGGGCTGAGCAAAAGGCTAGTGAAATGCATGAGGCTATAGACTTAGTAATGCCCAAATTAGAAAAACAGCTTAGGCGGGCCAAGGATAAAATTTTGTCTTTGACTAAATTTGATAATAAATCAAAAGAGGAGTAGAAAAACCATAATGACCAAACAAAAATTTTATCGTAATTTTTGGAAAATCGGCCGCACCGATTTGAATACCGATTTTTACGATATAGATAAAGACGGCGAATTGGTGGTGCGGGAAGGCAACTACCAATATAATTTATTTGAACTGATAAAAAAATTTGGCTCTCCTTTAGAAGTGGCTTTTCCTTTTGTGGTGGAAAGGCGTTTGTCCGAATTAATAGAAACTTTTAATAAGTGGATAAAAACTTATCGTTATCGCGGCAAGTTTTTTTACCATTATCCAATGAAAGCCAGTCAGAATCGGGAATTTGTTTTGCCTATTCTTTCCGAGGGTGGCAATTTAGAAGTAACAAGTGCCAATGAGCTGTGGCTGGTTAAACGTTTATGGGAACAGGAGCAGTTTTCCAGTCGTATTCGGGTAATTTGTAACGGGCCCAAGACTAATCAATACTTGTCTTTGATTTTTGAGCTTAGAGAAAAAGGTTTACAAATTACGCCGATTATCGAAGATAAGTTTGAGTTGGCGGCCTTATCAACTTTTAAGGGCGATGTGGGTATAAGGTTGGATCCGCAAATTAAGGTGCATGGCCATTGGGATAAAAAATTTAATCGTTTTGGTTTAACGGCCGATGAAATATTATCTTTTGGTAAAATACGCAACTTAAAGTTGTTACATTATCACACTTCCAAACAGTTGGAATATTTGGAGGATGTAACGGCGCCGCTTAAAAAGGCTATGGAGGTTTATGTTAAGTTAAGAAAAATCAATCCTAATTTGGATATGATAGACATTGGCGGCGGTATGCCGGTACCGTTTGTTAAACGTCCGCTTTTTTCTACGGAAAGTGTGGTTAAAAGAGTATTACAGGTAATACAAAAGGCTTGTGACAAAGCAGAAATTCCCCATCCCGATGTTTTGGTGGAGTGGGGTAGTTATTTAGTGGCGCCGGCCCAGGTGACTATTTATCGGGTTTTAAGTGAGAAAGATATAATTAACGGGAGTAAACCAGCAATAGCCAAAAAATGGTACATAGTTGATGGTAGTTTTATGAATGATTTAAAAGATACCTGGGCTATTCATCAAAAGTGGCATATTGTGCCGGTAAATCATTTAAACGCTCATAAAACAACCCGTACTTGGCTAGCTGGTTTGTCTTGTGATTCAGATGATAAATATACTAACGGTGGTAATTATGTGCCTTTACCTCGTTTGGAAGATTTAACAAATGGCGATCAGTTGTATGTGGCAGTAATGGATACCGGCGCTTATCAAGATGCTTTGTCTTCGCATCATTGTTTGTTGTCTTCGCCGGCCAAAATTGTAATTCAAAATGGTGTTATTACCGTAGCTAGAAAACGCGAATCAGCTGAGGAGGTTGGTAAGCAGTTTGGTTGGTAATTAAGCTGGCTCTTGTTGGGTGATGCAGTGAATGGCTCCGCCGCCGTACAGTAAATCGTTACAATCAATATTAATTATGGATCGGTCGCTAAAATAGCGGCCGATTATGGTATGGGCAACTTGATCAGTTGGCAAATTAAATTTTGGCACCAACAGGCAATCGTTGGCTATATAAAAATTAGTATAGGAAGCCGGTGCTAATGAACCGTCTTCATAATGGATTGTTGGTATTGGTAGTTTAACTATGTTTAATTTATCACCTTGACTAGAGGTTTCTTTTAGCAGCAAGTTATAATTTTCTGATAATCTTTCATAGTTAGGATTATTTTGGTCATCGGTCCAAGCAACTAAAACCGTATTAGTATTCACGAATCTGGCAATTTCGTCTATATGTCCGTCGGTATGATCGTTGATCAAACCTTGCTTAAGCCAGATTATTTTATTAACGCCTAAATAATTTTTTAATAATTCTTCGGTCTGCTGTTTGGATAAATGTGGATTGCGATTAGGGTTAAGCAGACATTCTTCGGTGGTTAGAGCCAGGTCGTGTCCGTTTACTTCTACGGCACCGCCTTCCATTATAAAATCAGCCTGGAATTGGTATTTGGTTATTTGGTTTTTTAGAATTTCAAAAACTTGGTTATCTTTTAATAAATCAGGAAATTTATTGCCGTAAGCGTTGTATTGCCATTTAATCCAGGCAGATTCATCTTGGTGGTTTTTTAAAAAAGTCGGGCCGTAGTCACGTAGCCAAACATCAGCATAATCAGCTGCGTGAAATTCAATATTTTTTAAAACGGTTTTGGTTGAGGCAAGTTTTTTTAGAATTTGGTTTTTAACACTTGAATCTTGAATAATAATTTTTACCTTTTCGCGCTGGCTTAAAATTTCGATTATTTGGCAGTAGGTTTGTTCGACATTTTTTACGCGATTCGGGAAAGTTATTGGATCGTACGGCCAAGCTAGCCAAGTGGCCAAGTGTTCGTGCCATTCGGCTGGCATTTGATAACCTTGTGATTTTGGGGTGTTGTTCATACCAGTGGTTGATAGGTATCTGGACGTCTGTTTTTTAAAAACCCCCAGCCCTGGCGGATTCTTTTATTGTGCGATAAATCAATATCACAGAGAATAATTTCTTCTTTATAACTGGAAGCTTTTTTAAGAATTTTGCCAAAACTGTTAGTGACAAATGATTGTCCCCAGAATTTTAATTTATCTTCTTGTCCGATTCGGTTAATAGCCGCTACATGAACGCCGTTAGCAATGGCATGGCCACGCATAACTGTTTCCCAGGCGTCGTGCCAATTACCGTCTTTAGAATTATGTCCAGCGATATAGCCAATGGCGGTGGGATAGAAAATTAAATCAGCGCCTTTTAGCGTGGCAATTCGGGCAGCTTCGGGAAACCACTGGTCAAAACAAATTAGTACCGCGAAAGTAGCGTATTTGGTTTTGTAAATTTTGTAGCCGGACTGACTGGGTTTAAAATAATTTTTTTCCCAAAACAGGGGATCGTGTGGAATATGAATTTTGCGGTAAGTTGGCAAAAGTTTGCCTTGTTCGTTTATAACCGTGGCTGAATTATGGAATTGGCCGTGTTTATCTTGTTCGTAAATTGGCGCTATGATGATTACTTTATGTTTTTTAGCCAGCTTAGCTAAGGCGTTAGTGGTTGGGCCGGGGATAGATTCGGCAAAATCTTTTTTGTTAACTTTTTTATATTGAGGGAAATAAATAGTGTTAAAAAGTTCAGGCAGAGCAATAATTTTGGCGCCGCGCCGCGCCGCCTTGCTAACCAGAGCCGAAACTTTTTTAAGATTGGCTGTCTGGTTTTTATTAATCGAGTGTTGGATTAAGGCAATAGTTAATTTTGTCATAAGAAGGTTTATTATATTAGAGCCATTATATTTTAACAGAACTTGGCTGTAAAGTCAGAAAGTTAATTAAGAGTAAGTTGCCAAAAGCATATAAATATATTATAGTAAGGTTTGCTTTAGTATAAATATTAGATGGTTTTTTCATGTCATTTTTGGATAAATTATTTGGTGATCCTAATGAACGGGTCGTAAAAAAACTGCTCTTAGAAGTTGAGCAAATAAATGCCTTAGAGCCTAAGATAAAAAATCTTACTGACGAAGATTTACGTCGTCAGACTGATTTGTTTAAAGAACGCTTACAAAAAGGCGAGACTTTGGATGGTTTATTACCGGAGGCTTTTGCTACTGTGCGGGAAGCCGCTAGACGCGTATTAGGTCAGCGGCATTTTGACGTTCAATTAGTGGGTGGTATTGTGCTGCATCGCGGACAAATTGCTGAAATGCGCACTGGTGAAGGTAAAACTTTAACCGCTACCGCCCCCACTTACCTAAATGCTTTAACCGGTCGGGGCGTACACGTGGTTACAGTTAATGATTATTTGGCTAGGCGTGACGCCGTTTGGATGGGTAAGGTGCATTATAGTTTAGGACTATCGGTTGGTTGTATAAACCACGACATAGCTTATTTGTATGATCCCGAGACTACTAATGAAGATCCATCTTTTAATAATTTAAAAGTCGTGCCGCGACAGCAGGCTTATCAGGCCGACATTACTTACGGCACTAATAATGAATTCGGTTTTGATTATTTAAAGGACAACATGGTTTGGCGCGCTGCTGATATGGTGCAGAGATCGCTTAATTACACTATTGTGGACGAAGTGGATTCTATTTTGATTGATGAGGCCAGAACGCCGCTTATTATTTCCGCCCCAGCCGAAGAGGCTATGGTCACTTATTACCAAGTGGCTCAATTTGTAGCTGGTTTGGTGGAAAATCAAGATTATAATTTGGATGAAAAAATGCGAGCAGCCACTTTTACCGAAGCTGGCGTTGCTAAGGCCGAGCGTTGGCTGAATTTGGGTAACTTGTACAGCGAGGCTGGATTTCAAATGATTCATCATCTAGAGCAGGCTTTAAAAGCTAAAGCTTTATTTACCAAGGACAAGGATTATGTGGTGCGCGACGGCGAAGTGGTGATAGTAGACGAATTTACCGGACGTTTGATGCCGGGGCGTCGTTATTCCGAAGGTTTACATCAGGCTATCGAAGCTAAGGAAAACGTAAAAATTCAGCGAGAATCTTTAACCTTGGCTACTATTACTTTTCAGAATTATTTTAGGCTCTATGATAAATTAGCCGGTATGACTGGTACGGCTGTTACCGAGGCGGAAGAGTTTCATAAAATTTACGAATTAGAAGTGGTTAGTATACCAACCAATCGGCCGAACATTCGGCAGGATCTAACCGACCGGGTTTATAAGAACGAAATGGCTAAGTTTAAGGCTGTGGTGCAGGAAGTAAAAGAGCGTTACCAAAAAGGTCAGCCGGTTTTATTGGGCACTATATCAATTGCCAAAAACGAACTACTGTCTGAGTTGTTAACTCAGGCCGGGGTGCCGCACGAAATTCTGAACGCCAAAAATCACGCCCGTGAAGCTAGTATTATTGCTCAGGCCGGCCGCAAGGGTAGTGTC
>JBMORS010000170.1:0-5669 GCA_049319925.1 Patescibacteria group bacterium
AGGAAATTCCTGCTTAATCATTTCCAAAGTCCCATCGATTGAATTATTATCAACTACTACAACTTCAATTTCCTTAGCCACGGGTTGCAGAGAATTTAAACAACGTCTTAACAACCGCTCAACATTCCAAGACACTATAATGACCGTATAACTATTCTTCATAATAACTAATGTTATTCTGGCAGATAAGCCATAACTTTTTCTAACATGCTATTTACCCGAGCCTGCCAACTGTGCTCAGCTGCCAAATGTTTCCTTTGTTCAACTAAGGCAGGACTATTTTCTTTCAAAGCCGCTGCTATCGCCTGATTAAAATCTTGGGGTGTAGTCGCGGAATAAATATAATCCTTAAAATTATCTATACCCTCGGCCGGCGTTGATACTACCGGCTTACCAGCCGCCAAGTACTGATAAATCTTCATAGGATTAGTCGAACGGATAAAATCATTGACCAGGTGAGGCATAATCGCCACATCAAACTCTCGCAAATAAGCCGGCATTTCCAAACTAGATTTATATCCCAAAAAATAAACATTGGGCAGGTGTAGTAATTTTGCTTTTATAATAGGTTTAAGACCCGACCAAACCGGCCCGATAAACACAAAAGACTTGTCTGGATTCTGCCTCGCTATATAAGCTATTAAGTCTATATCTAATCTGTCTTCCTGCATTACTCCTACATAACCTATTAGTGGTCTAGGTAAATCCAAAATATCCCGCCCTACTAATTTGATTGGTTGATTTATTCTGTCTAAATTAACACCATTAGGTATAAACCAACAACCCTTAGCCCTGTCAAAAAAATTTACCAAAGCCGGCGAAGTAGTAAAAATCAAATCAGCCTTATAACGAATAGTTTGATAATTCATTTTTAACTTATCTTGGTAGGCCAGGTAAGACGAATGCTCAAGCCAATTATCCACCGCATCAAACACCGAACAAACTTCACCACAAAAACCGTACATACCAGATAAAGTAGGCAAATAAGACCATAAAACAATATTTTTTAAGTCCAACCTTTCTAATTGCTTATTAAGTTTTTTTAAAAAAATTTCTTCCGACCAAGCTGAACTTATATCGCTATAAACAAATAATTTATAAGGTATCTCGGAAAGATCTTGCTGATCAGAAATTTGATAACCAGTATCAGCTATAGAGCGACGGTTTAAAGCAATTAGTTTGTGTCCCCACCCCTTAGATAAAACACGCCCCCCGGGACCGTGCAACACTATATCCTGCCACCACTGTTTTAAAGCCCTTTTATAATTAAAAGGCGGATAATCTATAGCTACTATTTTCCTAACTCTTTCGTCATTTAATAAAGTATGCAAAATATGAAAATTTCTGTTTTCCACGCCGCCTTGCCAGTCAGCATACCGAGACATATTAAACATTACTATATCTATTTTGTCTATTGGCATAAATTATTTTCTAAAAAAATTTTTAACTTATCTGCTTGCTTAGGCCAATTAAAAGTTTCCTCAAGTCTCTTATGACCAAATTGTTTTAATTGTTCCAGCTTATTTTTATCAGCCAAAAGCTGCTGACAAATTAAAGCTAAATCCTGATTATCCGATAATATTAAACCAGCTTCCCCTATCGCCTCGGGTACACCACCTTGATAATTACCCACCACCAAACAACCTGCTGCCTGAGCCTCTAAATAAACAATGCCAAAACCCTCCACATCTATACTACCAGCTAATGGCATCATCACAAAAATTTCAGCCTTCTTATACCAAGCCCATTTTTCCTGATCACTAACATTACCAGTTAAAATTACTGGCAGATTATCAGCTTTAATTTTAGCCTGTAGATTTTTTTTAATCGGACCATCACCAATTATCACATAAACTAAATCTTTGTCCTGCTTAAGCCAGGGAGTTAATTTTTCCAAAGTCACTAATAATCCTTTCCTAGCCACTAATCTACCAACACTCAAAATCACTCGTTTGTCTGCTAAATTATATTTAGACAATATATCACCACTAACCGCCTGATTAAAAAATGTTAAATCTGGGCAAGGGTAAATAATCAAAATTTTGCTAAGCCTGGGTGATATTTTTTTAACTAAATCATTAGTATACTGACTATTAACTATCAAAAATTTGGCTGATTTTAAAATCTGACCAGATAGCCATTTTTTAAACCAACCACCAGCTAAAATCAAACCTACGTCAAAACCGTGTAAAAAAACAAAATAAGGCCGCTTAGTAAACAAATGCCATATATACATAGCTGTACCAACCGGCAGTATTTGACCAGCTGCCAAAATTGCCTGAGGATAAAGCCGTCCCATTTTGAACATCTGCCAAATCATAGGTAACCAATAAGGCCAAAATGACCAAAACAAAGGTAATCTGGTGACACCAGCTACCCTATCAGATCCGACCAAATGAGTTATCACTTGAAAATCAGGTAATTGTTTCAATAAACCAGCGTAATAATTAGCCACCCCGCCTTGATTAGGAAGAAAATCAGTTGTAAATAATATAATTTTAGGCATAATCCTTAAACCTTCTTATGTTTGATAACTGACCAAAAATATAAAATTTCCGACTTAGTAATTCCGCCCCAAACAAAAAGTAAAATTACGTAACAAACGGCTCCGATAAAAATATCCAAAACAAAATTAATCCTGTTGCTTAAAAACCCAACTAAAGCGGCCATAAGTAAACCAGCACCTAATATTTTAACTAATCGGCTGTATAAAAATTTTTTGTCATAAATAATTATTTCGCCAACTACCTGCCAACCTGTTACTAACAAAACCAAAGTAGATATTAAAGCTGCCCAGGCCGCGCCAGAGGCGCCGTAAACAGGTATTAAAATAAGGTTAAGGACAATATTAACTAAAGTAGCCAAAGCAATGTTGGTTGTGTGTCTTTTTTGCCGATCGCAAGCTGGTAAAAGAGAACCAATTGGAAAAGTAATAAATAAAAAAACTAAACTCATTATCAAAATTTGTAAAGGCACTATGGATTCACTATAAGCTGGATAAAGGCTATTAATTATCTTGGGAGCTAAAACTGCTATACCTAAAGAAATTGGCCAACCCAAAGCCGCTAAATAAACCACGCTACGAACAAAAATATCACCTAACTTATCTTTGGCTGTTTTAAAATAAGCGCTAAAACCAGGAAATAAAGTGGCCGCAAAAGCAGCTGGTATAAATTGCCAGGCATAAGTTACTTTGTAAGGCACGCTATAAAGACCAACCGCTCGGTCACCTGATAAAACCGATAATAAAACTGAATCAATTGAACCATATAACCTGGTTAAAACTGCCGCTAGAGTAAAGGGCCAAACCAAACTACCTAAAAAAACCCAAGACTGTTTAGAAAAATCTGGCTTAAAATTTATCTTAAAACGATGTTTAACCTGATACCAAGCAAAAACCATATTAAACAAAGCGGCTGCCAGCAAGGCTACCATAAACAACCTTAAATCCCGACTAAACCAAGAAACAGCCAAACCTAATAGTGCCACGCCTAATTGCATGCCTATCGTACCAAAACTTTCCCAAGTTAAAACCTGCCAACCCCTTAACAAAGAATAAGCCGTTAAAGTAAAAGAATCTATAACCATCACCAAACTAGCCAAATAAACTAATTGCAAAGTAATCTCTGGGTAACCTAAAATATGAGCTGTTAAGATTACTAAACCAACTACCAACAAACTTATACTTAATTTAAAACCAACTATAGATTTTAAATAACGATCGGCCCAAGTTCTATCGCGGGCTACTTGTCTGGTAAGCAGCTGAGCTAAACCTAAATCCAGTAAAACAGAAAAAATAGTAGTCAAAGACAAAGCTAAAACATACTTACCAATATCAGCTGGCCCCAGCAAACGGGCCAAAAAAGTAAAATATAAAAAAGACACTATTTTTTGTCCAACCAAAGCTGTTGTGAATATGCCGGTATTTCTAGCTAAAGAGGAACTGGGACTATTACTTTCTGCCATAGCTATATTATAACCTAAGGCGTCTTAAAATTCGAACGGCTCAACTGTAAATAAAGTTGAGCCGTTGTCTTAAAAACAAATCTAATTTTAACGCTTTTGCCACTGAGGCGCCCGACGGGCTTTCTTTAAGCCATACTTCTTTCTTTCTTTAACTCGGGCATCACGAGTCAAAAATCCAGCGGTACGCAAAGGTTTTCTATAATCCTCATCACTTAAAACCAGTAAAGTCCTGGCTAAACCATGCCTAATAGCTTCTTTTTGCCCTCTTTTACCGCCCCCCAAAACTTTAACCGTTACATCAACCTTGCCTTGTAAGCCAACCAAAACCAAAGGGCTTAAAATATATTCTTGCTCATGAATAGCTGGGAAATATTTAGCTAAATCCAAATCATTAACTATAATTTTACCTTCTCCTTGGCGATACAGACGAACCCTAGCAATGGCTGATTTACGCCGACCAACAGAACTTAAATAAGGACCTGTTTGTTTAACAGTCTTTTTAACAATTTTAACAACCGGCTTGATAGGAGCTTCCACTGGCTTTTTAGCCCGAGCTTTAACTACCGCCGGTTTTTTAACAGATGTTTTTTTGATAACCTTTTTTTCTTTACTAGATGTCGTCATATCTCTACTTAGTTATATCCTGTTTATAAATTTTAAGATTTTTTAAAAAACGGCTATTAAGACGATTTTTCGGCAACATATGTTGAATTACTCGCCTAACTAATCTAACTGAATCTTTTTTCCACTCTTGCTCTAAGGTGGTAGTTTTTATACCACCGGGATAGCCGCTAAATTTATGATATAGCTTGCCAGATAACTTATTACCAGTAAAACGAATTTTATCTATATTAATTACAGTTACGACAGTAGTGGGTAACTTATTAGGACGCCAATCAGACAAATGCTTACCCATTAACTTAACAGCTACTTGACTGCATAACCTGCCCAAAGTTAAATCACTAGCATCTATTAGCACTGGCTTATTATTAATAATTTTAGTCTTAGCCATATCTTAAAACTTAATTAACGAACTCAATCTGAACAATTGCCGCGGCGTCTCCTTGACGATTACCCAATTTGGTTATTCTTAAATAACCGCCGGGCCGTGATATATAACGTGGCCCCAATACTTCCAATAACTTTTTAACACTACCTTCCGTAGGCAAACGTTTTAATAACAAACGCCTATTAGCTAAAGTCGGTTGTTTAGCTAAAGTAACCAAACGTTCCACATAAGGCCTAATGACCTTGGCTTTAGCCTGAGTTGTTTTAACTTTTTCGTAAAGGATTAAACTAGCCGACAGATTCTTTACTAAAGATTTTCTAGCGTCAGCCTTTCTGTCTAATACTTTTGTAGTCTTCCTGTGTCTCATAAATAATTATACTTCCTTTTTAGGTCGGCCTCTTTTTTTAACAGCTTTATCAACTACTGTTTCCTGAGAAACCGTTTCTTCTTCTATAGATTCTTCTTTTTTAATCTGACTTACCTGTGCCTGTTCGTTACCCACGATTACCTTAAAGTGATCTATTAATATCTGACTGGCTTGTTGAACCGCTTGTTGAGGGGTTAAACCACCATCAGTTTGTATATCCAAGGTTAACTTGTCAAAGTTAGTCATTTGACCAACACGAACATTTTCCACTGTATAGCCAACCCGCTGAACCGGCGTATAACTAGCATCAATGGCTATTACACCAAT
>JBMORS010000171.1:0-5661 GCA_049319925.1 Patescibacteria group bacterium
AGAGAAGAAGGGTAGACTTATCTCCCACACTAGACGTCTCTCGGCTATGTTTTTTGGTGAAATAAATGAAAATAATTTTGATATACGGGTGAGGATAACTAATGGTCAGTCGGAGGTAGTTGTAAAAAAAGGAGCTTTACACGCCGTTGATCGCCTAGAAGTTTCCCAATCAATTACTAGAGAACAGTTTCTTGGTTTTGTTAGATTATTTGTTTTGTTTGGTTTTAAATCTGAAATAGCAGAGAGAGAAACTTATAACTTTCTGTTGAATGATTCAGTAATTTTTTCTGTGGTTAAGGCTGGAAATATTTCATATGTTGAAATCGAAAAGATGTCCTCTAAAGATACATTAGAGGTTAATCGTAAGCATTTATTAGATTTGATTAGTGAGTATGATTTAAAATTAATGAATTCGAGAGAAGAGTTTAATAATTTATGTGGTCGTCTGTCTAAACAGTGCGATTGGTTGTTTACTAACACAGTGGAAGATTTTAATAAGTTAAAAGAAATTTTCATAAGATACTAAAGCAATTTTTAGTAGTAAAGTTTTTATTTATCGAAAAACAATTAAGATAAGCTTAGTATAATATGGTATAATTAAACTTGTTATGAAATACAGGAAATTATTACCAATAATATTATTGATAAGTTTTTTTGGTTTACCTTATTTAACAGTCAAAGGGCAGGTGGGTATTACCCAACAGCAACTGCAGGCTGAACAGCAAAGGTTGGAGCAGGAATTAAAAGAAATAGAAGCGCAAATAGCTCAGTACACTAAAGAACTTAGTCGTACTCAATCACAAAAGGCCACCTTAACTAATAAAATTAAAGAACTTAGAATAAAACAATCAGCCATTGCTTTACAAATTAAGCAAACTACTTTGCAGTTGCAGAGTACGGAGAAAAAAATAAATCAAACCCAAGGTGACATAGATATTAATGAACAAAGATTAAACGGCTTACATAAGGAGATGGCGGAAATTTTGCGGCAAATGAGTATTACTAGTCGGCAAAATACGGTTTTTAATTTATTTTTATACGATAGAGGTATAGCTGGATTTTTTGATGAGATTCAGGCTTATAAATTATTAAGCGATCAATTGTTTACCTTGTTGGGTCAATCCAAAGAAGAAACCTTAAAACTTACTGAATACAAAAAAGAATTAGAAACCCAGCGCGAGGGGCAAAAAAATTTAATTTCTATAGCCAATCTACAAAAAAATTCTTTGTCGCAGAATATTTCGCAGCAAAATAGTTTGCTTAGTCAGACTAAGGGTCAGGAAGCTGCTTATCAACAGATGCTTAAGGATAAAAAAAAGAAGGCCGATGAAATACGTTCTCGGATTTATGAACTTTTCGGCACTGCCAAACAGGTGACTTTTGGCGAGGCCGTGCAGATAGCTCAGTGGGTGTCAGACCGGACCGGCGTGCGAGCGGCTTTTTTGCTGGCAGTTTTGACTCAAGAATCCAATTTAGGTAAGAATGTTGGTACTTGTAATCGGGCCGGTGACCCACCGGAAAAAAGCTGGAAAGTGATTATGAAACCAACACGTGATCAGGAACCTTTTTTGCAGATTACCAAAGAGCTAGGTTTAGATCCCGATACCACGCCAGTATCCTGTCCGATGCGCGACAAAAAGGGCAATCAGGTAGGCTGGGGTGGCGCGATGGGTCCGGCGCAGTTTATTCCTTCCACCTGGCTTGGTTACCGTGATAAAGTAGCCAAAATTACTGGCCGGCCGGCTAACCCCTGGGATATTCGGGACGCTTTTATAGCCGCGGCTGTTAAATTGGGGGCGGACGGCGCTCGGAATCAATCAGGCGAGTGGACGGCCGCTATGAAATATTTTGCTGGTTCAGTTAATCCAGCTTACAGCTTTTATGGTGATAGTGTGGTAGCGCTGGCTAAACGTTATCAGGAGGATATAGACGATTTGAATAATTAACCCTGAATATATGGAAGTAGTTGATAATCGAATTATTTTGAATAACCAGGTGGCTATGCCGCTTTTAGGATTGGGTACCTGGAAATCACAGCCTGGCCAAGTGGGTCCGGCAGTTAAGTACGCCGTGCTTCAAGCTGGTTATCGGCACATAGATTGCGCGGCTATTTACGGCAACGAATCAGAAATCGGTCAGACGTTTAAAGAAATTTTTAACGACGGATTAAAACGTGATGATTTGTTTGTTACCAGTAAATTATGGAATACTAAGCACAATCCCAAAGATGTTTTGTCGGCTTGTCAGCAGACTTTGCGGGATTTACAGCTTGACTACTTGGATCTTTATTTAATGCATTGGGGCGTGGCCCAAGCCGATCACGGCGATAGTAAACCCAACCACAGTGGTCGTCCTGATTTACAAAGCATCTCCTTGCAGCAAACCTGGCAGGCCATGGAAGAGTTAGTAGATAAAGGTTTGGTTAAGGCAATTGGTTTGGCTAATTTTACCGGGCCGATGATTTTGGATGTTTTGTCTTATGCTCGCCTTAAACCAGCAATTAATCAAATAGAGCTTCATCCTTATAATCCTCAGCATCGTTTGGTAGAATTTTGTCAGTCTAATAATATTGCGGTAACGGCTTATTCGCCGTTAGGTTCGCCTGGTAATTTTTTAAATCAAACCGAATCTCCAGTTTTGTTAAAAGACGTTGTTGTTAAAACCATTGCCGAGGCCCATGGTAAATCTGTGGCTCAGATACTTATCCGTTGGGCGATTCAGCGTCAAACCGTGGTTATACCTAAAAGCGTTAATCCAGACAGAATAAAAGCCAATGCCGAGGTGTTTGATTTTATTTTGTCTCAGACCGAAATGAAAGAAATATCTAATTTAGGAATTAATTACCGTTATGTCGACCCTTGGTTATGGTGGGGTATTCCTTATTTTGATTAATTAAGGCTGTTTCGTGTTATAATTTAGATTAAGATTATTAACCAACAATTTTATGTATTTTTGGATTTTAGGAATTTTGTTTTTATTGATTATTTGTATAAGACAGATAAACCAGTACGAAAGGGGAGTTAAGTTTACTTTGGGTAAGTTTACTTCTATTATGCAGCCCGGTTGGCGTTTAGTGGTGCCGATTTTTCAAAGTTACATGAAGGTTGATATGCGCGTTAAAGCTGTGGATGTACCCGATCAAGAAGCTATTACCAAAGATAATATTTCCGTGCGGGTAAACGCCGTAATTTACTATCGAGTGGAATCATCAGAAAAAGTAATTTTGGAAGTGGAAGATTTTAAATATGCTATTTCTCAGTTGGCTCAGACTACTATGCGCAACGTAGTTGGTGAAGTGGAGTTAGATGAGTTGTTATCTAATCGAGATAAGATTTCCGAACGCATTCGTGAGATAGTCGATAAATTAACTGATCCTTGGGGTATTAAGGTTAATTCGGTAGATTTGAAAGATATAACTTTGCCCGAAGAAATGAAACGGGTAATTGGTAAACAGGCTGAAGCGGAACGGGAAAAGCGGTCGGTTATTATCAAAGCCGAAGGTGAAGTTATCGCCGCTGATAATATGGCCAAAGCCGCTCAAATAATGGCTTCCAGTCAGGGCGCTTTGCATTTAAGAACCTTGCAATCTATCAATGATGTCAGTTCCGACCAGTCTAATACTATAATTTTTGCCGTGCCTTTGGAGGTACTAAGGGCTTTTGAAAAAATTGGTAAACAAAAAGAATAGTTATTCCCTTGGTTAATTTAATTATTAGTCATTAAAATGATTAATTTAAGTTTTGCTGCTTTAGCTGGGCCGTCTTTATTGGCTGGTTTTTTAACCTTTTTAGCACCCTGCACTTTGCCGCTCTTGCCGGCTTATTTAGGTTTTATTAGTGGTTTATCTTTTAAAGATTTATCAGCCGGACAATTGCCTTTTAATCTTAAATGGCGGGTTTTTAAAAATGGTTTATGGTATGTATTTGGTTTTAGTTTAGTTTTTATAGCCTTGGGTAGTCTGTTTGGTTGGGCCGGTTCTTTGTTAGGGGCGCATCGTTTTTGGCTGGCTCGTTGGGGTGGATTACTGGTAGTATTTTTTGGTTTGTTTTTAATTTGGGGAGATAAATGGACCAAACTTAGTTTTTTGCAAAAGAATGTCCGTTGGTCAATTTTTAGTTATTTTACGCCCGGTCAGCCTCTTAGTTCTTTTTTATTGGGAGTGGTTTTTGCTTTGGGTTGGACGCCTTGTGTCGGCCCGATTTTGGGCTCGGTTTTGCTATTGGCTTCCAGCCAGGCCACTTTATTAACCGGAGCGGCTTTGTTATTAGTTTTTTCAGTTGGCCTGGCCATACCATTTTTATTGGTGGCTGCGGCCATTGGTTCAATCGGTCATTATTTAAGGGCCGCGGCAAAATATTTAAGGCCAGTAGCTTATTTAGGTGGTTTATTGTTGGTTACTTTAGGTTGTTTGATGTTATTTGATAAATTCGGTTGGTGGGCAGCCTTGGCTTATAAATGGTTTGGCTGGTTAAATTATCAGTCTTTGTTGGATTATATGTAAACTAAAAATTATTGCAAGTCATTTGCAATAATCAGTAATCTGTTGTAGACTGATTTATATATGAATCAGTCTAGTGTTTTAATTAGTCAAGGTTACCGTTTGACTAAGCCTCGGCTTAAGGTTTTGGCGGCTTTAAAAAAGCAGTCCCAGCCGGTGGCCGCGGCGACTATTTATCGCCGACTCAAAGGGCAGGGGATAGATTTGGTGTCGATTTACAGAAGTTTGGAATTATTTGCCAAACTGAAATTTGTTTTTGTTGAAAATTACGGCAAGGAGAGAAGGTATTATTTAGCCAAAGAGCCTCATCACCATATCCGTTGCCGTAAATGCCGTAAGGTAGAATGTTTGCCTTGTCAGCATGATTTTTTTAAGATTCGGGGTTTTACCAGTATTAGCCATCAATTAATTTTAACAGGCTTGTGTCAGGCTTGTTCTTAATAATTTATTTATGAATACCAAATACATTTATTTTTTTGTTTTGTTAATCCTAATTTTATTAGGAGTTTGGTTCTTGATTGATTATTTTAAAAATAAATCAGCTATGCCAGACAATCCCAGCCGGGTTTTAACAGTGGCGGCTACTATTCATCCTTTGGGGGATATAGTTAAAAAAATCGGCGGAGATAAGATTAGGGTGATTACTATTTTACCGGCCGGCGCTAGTCCGCACACTTTTGAACCTAAACCATCTGATATTAAAAATTTGCAAACTGTTGAAGCAATTTTTGTTATTGGTCATGGGTTGGATGCTTGGTCTAAAAAACTTATAAATTCAGTTCCGTCTGTTGAGGCTTATCAGGTGGACAAGGGTATAGCTTTAGGAAAGTTGTCCTTTGAGCATCATCAGGAGGAAGAATCGTCCAAAGATGCTCAAGACTATGACCACGAACACGAAGAAGGAACAGACCCTCATTATTGGTTGTCGCCTAATAACGGTAAAATTATAGCAGAAAACGTTTATGAAACTTTGGTAGGATTGGACCCAGTTAATCAGAGCTATTATTTATCTAGACTTGGTTTATTGAAAGATGAATTAACTTCTTTAATAAGTGAGGCGGAACAAAAATTAAGCCCTTTAACCAATCGTAATTTGATTCTTTTTCATGAATCTTTTAATTATTTAGCCAATGATTTTAATTTGCGGGTGGTGGGGGTTTTTG
>JBMORS010000172.1:0-5597 GCA_049319925.1 Patescibacteria group bacterium
CCGCCGTAAATTAACTTAATCTTATTTTCTAATAGCGCCTGACCACCAAAAATATCCACCAAAGTTTGTTCTATTACCTTGGCGGTATGTTTAAGTTCTTGATGCTCCACGGCCTGACCGGAACCTATTACCCAAACCGGTTCATAAGCCACTATAATCTGCTGACCTGTAACCAAAGATAAACCAGACAAAGCCTGGTGGATCTGCTGAGCCACCACTATATCCTTACGACCAGCTTGGCGCTCGGCAAAAGTTTCGCCCACACAGACAATCGGCCTAAGCCCGACCGCCAAAGCAGCCGCCACCTTGTGCTTAACCATTAAATCGGTTTCTTTTAAATACTGACGTCTTTCCGAATGACCAATTATAACATAATCCACTCCAATTTCTTTTAAAACCTGAGGTGAAACTTCACCAGTATAAGCCCCGCTCGCCTGCCAAAAAACATTCTGAGCACCTAATTTAATTCTGCTTCTAACTAAAGCTTTGGCTAAAGCAGGCAAAGCCAAAAAAGTCGGGCTCAAAACTAAATCAAAAGACTGCTTGGGTTTTAAAGATTTATAAAGTTTGGAAATTTTTTTTGCCAAAGCCAAACTATCTTTAACAGACAAATTCATTTTCCAATTGGCTATTATAATAGGTTGAACTACCTTGGACATAAAATAACCCTGTTCACTTATTAAACTTAATATCTAACCTTAACACCTTTTATGATACACGCCTCAACTAATGGATTCAAGCCAAGTCATTATTTTACCAACATCCTCTTGCCGGGCTTCGTTACTGACTGCTCCCAACAAAACCATTAAATAAACTTTGTCCTGAGAAGACTTAACCCGCATAACTAAATTATAACCAACTTCGTTAAGATGACCTGTCTTGCTAGCATCAATCAACCAAGCTTTATTGCCTGTCAGCTGATTAGTATTAAATAAACGGTAGGAATTTCTGTCAGTTTTAATTACTGTTTCCGGTAAAGCGCCAGCCGAACGTATAAAATCATCCTGCCAAGCCCAAGTTGCCACTACTGCCATTTCCCGAGCCGTTCCCCTATTTAAAGGGTTAAGTCCGGTTGGGTCGGCAAAAACAGTCTGACGCAAACCTAAACGGCTGGCTGTTTTGTTCATTTTATAAACAAAATTATCAGAATCCGGACTGACTTTTTTAACTAAAGCCAAAACCACATTATTTGCCGAAGCCACGGCACTGGCCAGCAAAGCCTGGGACACGCTGATTGTTTCTGTTTGACGGACCGGCAATTGGCTAACCGCTTCATCGCCATTAATGTAAGCCTGCCAATCCGTTATCTGGCTAACCGGCGATACTTCTATATTAGAAGATAAATTAAGCTGGCTGTCCCGCACCAAACGTAAAGACATCAGTTTAGTCAAACTAGCTAAAGACTTAACTTGATCGGGCTGCTTGGCCGCCACTACAAATAAATCATCGGCCTCAACCAATAAAACATTTTGGCTGCTTAAATTTAAATCAGACAAATCATAAACCGCCGACCAATTAATTCCTTCAGACTGATCGCTTAGGGATAGTCTAGGCAAGGTGCCTTGACGATTATAATTATTTTGCACCCAATAAGACGGCCACCACAAAAAACAACCAGCCAACAATCCAGCCGCTAACCATTGTCTTTTATTAAGCCGGATTATTTTGAGAAGTGAATTGCTGTAAAATTTCATGACTGGATAATTCCTGGTAATTAGGTAAATCGTGACAGCTAGACAAGCCTAAATGTTTTAAAAAATCCATTGTTACTTCGTAACGGGCCAAATCACCAGGCGTGCCAATTTCCTGCACCAAACCGCGAATTTGCAAATTGCGTAAAATTAGACTGCAATTAACTCCCCTAATCTGCTCTAAATCAACTTTACTAATCGGTCCGCGGTAAGCAATAACCGACAAAGCTTCCAACTGTGGTCTGGTTAATTCACCCATTTCTTCTTGCTGCGTAAGCTCTATTACCAAAGGAGCGTAATCGGGATTAGTTACCAAAGCAACTTCCCGACTGCTTATGGTAAGACGTAAACCGGCTAAACGAGCGGCATAATCTTTTTGTAGCGCGTCTATTGCTTCAATTACTTCAGCTGTAGTTACTTTTAAAATTGTCGCCAGACGGTCATAAGCCACGGCCTTACCAGCAGCTAGTAATAAGCTTTCTAATTTAGCTTTTAATTTAATTTTATCGGCTTCGCTAGACATAGTTTAAATCTTGCTAATTTTAATATTACTGAATAAATCATTTTGTTCCGCTATCAACTGACGCTGTTTGACCAGTTCCAAAAGCGCCAAAAAAGAAACAATCACTTCGGTTCTATCTTGCGCATCCTTAACAAAAGACTGCCAATCGGTATTTACTTTATCTTTTATCATTTGCCTTAAATTATTTATTTTTTCCTGTATAGACACCGCCCGCTTAAAAGCCACTTCCGGCAACTTAATCAGCGGCTCCAAAGATAAAATCAACCGTCGCCAAACTTCAGCCAACCTATCAGCTTGCAAATTAACCGGTGGTATAAATGTATCAGCTTGCCTAATAATTAATGGTCGTGGTCGTCCAACCGAAATTTGGCCAGATTGCCAACGCTTTTCCAAATAACGACTAGCTTCCAAATATTCCCGATAAAGTTTCAACTGGGCTTCTAATTCCTTGGCATCCTGTTCACCGCCTAAATCCAAACTGGGCAACAACAAACGCGATTTTATAAACAACAATTTAGCGGCTATGACCAAAAAATCTGCCACTTCCTCAGGATTCAGTTCTTCCACCTGACTTAGATAAGATATATACTGATCAGTCACCTGAGCCAAGGAAACTTCGGTTATATCAAGTTCCTCCTGCTCAATTAATTGGAGCAGGAGGTGTAAAGGACCTTCGAATTTTTCTAAAGTAATTTGATAACCCATTTTATCTTCTAGACTTTTTTGACTTAACTGATTTTTTAACTGATTTAGCCTTAGCCAATTTTTTAGCCTTAGGACGGACGGCTTTCGACTTGGTAACTTTAACAAAATGATGCTTTTTAGCAAAGCTACCTATTTGACCAGCTACTGATTTTAACAAATCCCTAGTTTTTATATGTAAAGATTCTTCAAAGCTACCAGCCTGAACCAAAGCTCTTTGGGTTTTTAAAACAGCCTTATCCACATAAACCGGCATATTATGCAAAGGACCGTGCCAAGGACTAATCGCTCCAGCCTTAACTTTAAACAATTTGGGCATAATTTGTTCCTTTTCTATTTTTATAACCTTGGCTTTCAACATTTTCTTTAAAGCCGGCAAATCTAACCGATAAGAAGCGGGCACGACCACTAAAACGTAAGACTTATCGGCTTTCACAACTAAAGTCTTTAAAACCTTGTCCAGTTCTTTCTTCATAGTCTGAGCCAAATCATAGGCGGTATAAACTGTACGATGCAAAGCTACTTCATAAGGCACCTTATTCTTGGTTAAAAAATTTATTACTTTAGTAGGTATTTTCATAAATTAATTGTTTGATTATTAATTAAAAAGTTAATGGTAAAGGAATGTTTAAAAAACGTGACAGCAATAAACCCAGCACAACCAAAATTAATATCCAAATCACCAAACGCCACAAAATATGAGTCACTACTTTAAAAATTAGTAAAGCTAAAGCCAAGGCCATAAGTCCCAAAGCCCAAGTTGGCAAATCCTGATCTAATCGCCAAACCTGACCATCGCCTATCGGAATGGTTACTTTAGGTAAGGTAACATAAGAAGCTACTATTGTACCTATCACCCCCAACCAAGTTACAATTTTTTGAATTAAACCAACCATAATTCTACTGTTTAAGTATTAACTTTTTTAAAGGCAATGGCAATGGTGGCTGTTGGCTTATTAAGCGCCGGGCTACTTTTCTACCCAAAGGAGTCAATTTAACATCACTGATAAACCACTTACGGGGCGTACGTACGCCATAACCTTTTAATAAAGAACGATCAATTAAACTCTCCAGGCTTTTAGTTAAACTATTTACCTGATCTCCTCTTTTAGGCGGTTTAACTACAGCTTGATAGTGCTTCATAAAAACCTGCCTGGATACTTTGGCGGCTGAACTAAAATAACAACTTTTCAGAATATATTTTTGTAAAGCCGAAAAACGCATAACTATCTTATAATAATTTAACGTGGTTAATCACAATACCAAAACGCCAACCCAATACTTCAGCTGCTTTGCGACAGTAAGCCATACGGTCACTGAATATTTGAAAATATTCCATGACCGGCGCCCGATTAACATCAATAATAAGCTTTAAAGTAATAATTTTTTTCTTAGTATCAATAATCAGCTTATTATCCGTCACTGCGTAGTTAAGCCGGTCGTGTATATCCTCTTTTAAATTATCCGGACTTTTATTAATAACCCGACTGCGGCGCACATCGGACTTATCAGCGATTATTAAACAAGCGGCTATTTTAGTAGGAATTTTTATTTCGTCCTTATCATGAGCCACAATCGCCTGACTAATCAAAGCCAGGTCCCGAGGCTCCATTTTGTCGCGGAAAGTTTCATGAAACATCATACCGGCCCAATAATGATGCTGGGTCCGGCCCAAAAAATTTCCCATATCATGACACCAACCGGCCATAGCGGCCAACTCTTGCTGGCGTTTAGGTAATTTAACCGCCTCAGCTAATTGCCTGGCCCGTTCGGAAACCACTTTCACGTGGGCAAAACCGTGATCAGTAAAACCTAACCAAGCCATATAATCTTGGGTTTGTTGAATATACTCGGTTATGTAAGGGTTGTTAGTAACATCTTCAAAGGTAATCATAAGTTTTTGCTATTTTTAACCAATCTTTTTTTAAAACTGCTAAAACATATTCGTCTTTAAACTGACCATTTTTTAAAATTCTCTGCCGCAATAATCCTTCTAACCGGTAACCGCATTTTAAACTGTACTTAAGACTGCGCGGATTATTTTTAAAAACGTAACTTTCTATCCGATTCAATTTAAGTTTAAGATAAGCAAATTTTAAAAGCGTCATTTTGGCATCACGGCCATAACCTTTATTCCAAAATTTCTTGGCAATAAAAGCACCAGTTGAAGCTCGCTTGTGCCGACCATCTATATGACCCAAAGTCATTATGCCGATTGGCTGATTATCAGTGGCAATCTCTATAATAAAATGATAAGCCTTTTTATCTTTGATCATTTGAGCTACCTTGGCTTTTTCTTTGGCTAAAGTTTTTACCCCACTGGTCAATAAAAATCGATTAACCTGCTTATCATTGATTAAATAATAAAGCCATTTGTAATCAGACAATTTTAAGGGACGTAAATTAACTTTTTTACCTTTTAAAACCATAACAGTAAATAGCCGACTGATTATTTTTGATTTTTAAAATTAATACCCAATTCAGACAATTGCTCCTGGGACACTTGACTAGGTGAACCCATTAAAGGATCTCTAACATCACCGGTTAAAGGAAAAGCAATAACTTCCCGGATATTTTTTTCAGCACATAAAATAGAAACCAGACGATCAAGCCCTGGCGCAATACCACCGTGCGGTGGTACGCCATAGCTAAAAGCTTCAATTAAATGACTGAACTGCTTT
>JBMORS010000173.1:0-5549 GCA_049319925.1 Patescibacteria group bacterium
ATTATTTATAGAAAAAATAGGGCCTTTTTTATAACCAACTATATTAACATTATTATATTTTTCTTTTATTCTTTGTGTCGCAAAATCTAAAATATTTTCATCAGCACCAGTTAAAAAAATTTTAAATCCCAAATCATATGATTTTTGACAAATTCTTTTTAAAAGCTCAACTCCGGTAACGCGACCCTTTTTTATAGGCGTACCCAAATAAGTGGCAGCTAAAATAAGACCAAAGCCATCAGCTAAAATTAAATCTGCCTTTTTAAATAATTGATAAAGATCTTTATTAAAAAAAGAACTAACCAAAATCTCTGGATTAGCTGTTAAAACCAGATGTTTTCCTGGTTTATTTAATAAATTAGAAATTTGGTTAACTGCCTCATCACAAGACAAATCACTTATAGACAAACCCAAAATATCCGGCATAAATTTATTCTAACTCACCAGTCTTATTTTATATTATTAAAAAATAAAAAGAATTAAAAGTCAACTCTTAAAAACTTTCCAGACTAAGAATAATCAACCAGCCTTTTAATAAACCACCTGCCAAAACCTATGGACTTAGGGAGAATCGAACTCCCGTCTCCGCAATGCGAATGCGGCGTATTACCACTATACTATAAGCCCAAGGGTCTGGGCAGGTAAACTTGCATGCCTAAGCTAAAATGTTTTACTTAACTGACCAAGCCAAACAATGCTAAATAATTAATAAAACTGGTGCCCCCGCCAAGAATCGAACTTGGATCTAAGGCTTAGGAGTCCCTTGTTCTATCCATTGAACTACAGGGGCACAATTTAATTTTAATTACACCAAAGTGCAAACGCCCGAAGAGAGCCTACTAATTAAGCGGGTCATCCCATCTAAGCCGGAGTGTAAGGATGGTGTAGATAAAAACTACGGGATAAAATTAATTACATTATTTTTACAATTAACCAAACTAAGTTAATTTTAAAACAAGTGGCTGTAACTAACAATCAACCGCCTAAATAAACTACGACATATTAAACCCAGCCGTCAAATAATCCTAACTTTGACTCAACAGCTTAACGCATACTACAATTAAGCTGCTCTTATCATTATTAAACGTTATTATGTTTACCAAAAATGAATCTGGCTCAGAAATAGAAACCATCATTGGCCCTTCAGTTAATGTTGAAGGAAGTTTTACCAGCCAAGGCAATGTTAGAATTGAGGGTTCTGTTAATGGCTCAGTAGCCACCTCAGGAGCTTTAAGCGTAGGGGAGCAGGCCCACATTGCTGCTAATATCCAAGCCACTAACGCTTATATAGCTGGCTACGTTAAAGGTAATATTCAAATAAAAGACCGCCTAGAACTAGCTGCTACCAGCCGAATTGATGGTGATATTGCCACAAAAATATTAATAGTGACCGAGGGTGCCCAATTAACTGGCAAATGCCAAATGACCGGTCTTATTAACAACCAAACCACTAGCAATAAGTCTTCTAAAAAATCGGAAAAAAACAGTGAGACAGAGGCTTAACTAATCCACTGTTGGATTATAAGTTATGTCCTACTTTTATTTATACGACAGTTACTTACAAGATAAAGCTTACAGCAACCAACTAATCAGGCTAGAAACAACCTTAACCGATCTGGGTATCCAAGGAAAAATTGGCCGCTTAACTCTACTTAAAAGTGTTAACGATTTAGTAGAAAATGGATTAAGAGACGGCACAGATACTATTGTAGCCGTCGGCAATGATACAACCTTAAGCCAAGTTGCTGAAGTTTTAGCTAATTACCCCAAAACAACCTTGGGTTTTGTGCCTTTGGGGCAAGAAAACCAGAGTTTGGCTGAACTTTTAGGTATACCAATTGGAATTTTAGCTTGCCATGTTTTATCTAGCCGTATAATAGAAACTTTAAATTTGGGAAAAATAAATAATCAATTCTTTTTACAATCAATCGTCGCTCAAGGCAACCCAACTATTGATTGTGAAAATAATTATCGTCTGACTTTACAAAAAAATCATAGGATTAAAATTTGTAATCTTGATTGGTGGGGAGAAGGTGAGACCAAAATAACTAACCCTAAACAACGCTTGTTAGAAATAGTCTTAGAACCAATAAATGAAAAAAATTGGTGGTCTATTAAAAAAACTGAAACAACCTCACCGTCATTTTTGCCACTAAAAAAACTCACCCTAACCAGCCAACAACCACTCAGTCTGATAGTTGATCAACATCGGGTTATGAAAACTCCAGCACAAATTTCCATTGCCTCAGAAAAAATAAGATTAATTGTAGGTAAAGATAGAAAGTTTTAACCCATTGCCGTCGAGACCACAGTCTCAACACCTTGGTTAAGTTTCGTCTTAATTGTGGCATCTTCAACCACAATCTTTTTATGCGTAATTTTAATAATCTGCTTGGGTTTTATTAAAAAGACTTTTTTAAAACGCCAACAACCTCTCTGCACCTGATAAAACAAAATCGAACCACCCAACTCATCTAAATTAATAGATTGAAGCCGGCCGACATAAAAACCACTATTAGTAAAAACTGGCAATCTCCTAACTAACAGGTTCACTGTCGTGTTTGGCAAATGTTAAATATTGCTGAATTATAGTTATAACAGTATTGGTCAACCAATATAACATCAGCCCGGCTGGTAAGGTAAAACCAAAAACCATAGTCATAATAGGCATAATATAAAGGGCTTGTTTGTTCATGGAAGCTGCCAAACCTTCATCTTTAGAGGCCTGTCCTAAAACAGCCGGCTTGGAACTAATTAACATTTTAGCCTGCCAATACTGAAATGCCCCAGTAACGATAGCCAAAATAATATTAGGTTTAGCTAACCCCCAAAAACCCAAAAATAAGTCAGAAATAGCGCCAGGATTAGCCACAAAACCATATAAACCAACAAAATCATTGGTTGATAAGCCGCTCCTAAAAACACTATATAAAGCAAACAAAAAAGGTAGTTGTATTAAAAGAGGTAAACAAGAAGAAAAAGGGCTGACCTTTTCTTGTTGATACAAAGCCATAAGTTCACGGCTCATTTTTTCCTTATTATCCTTATATTTTTTCTTTATTTCCTCAACCTTAGGTTGAAGTTGTTGTAAGGCCCTTTGTGAACGCAAAGACTGACGAGATAGGGGATATAAAATCAACTTTAATAAAATAGTTAAAATTATTATAGCCAAACCTAAATCACCCACCTGATTATATATAAATATCAGTAAGTTAAAGAGTGGTTTATAAAAAATCGTTTGCCAAATCCAACTCATAATTTTAAACAAAATCAAAACCGCCTTTATGGCCCGGCCGACACTTAACAAGTCTTCTTAAACCCAACCACAAACCTTTTGCTAAATCATGTTTAATAATAGCCTGTTTGGTGTATTCTGAACAAGATGGATAAAAAATACAACCCGCTTTAGGTAAAAATAACCGACCCCAACCATGATCAGGGGATAGGGTTTTTTGATATATGTTTATAAAAAATACCACCAAAACCCTTAATAAAAAAACAATTTTCTCTATAATCTTAGCCATTAATTTAAATTCTATCTACTTCTAAAAACTTTTGACAACCCTATTTCTAAATCTTTTTTAAAAAAATCCTCGGTGAAACTCACCGCGCCTTTTTTAACAACAATTACTAAATCATAACCACTAACAGGTAGGATTAATTTTCGCAAAGCACCTTGAATCCGTCGCCGACACAAATTACGGGCAGTTGCCCTAGAATCAACTTTTTTAGAAATCACCACTGCTAAACGTCTAATTTGTGTTTTATTGGTCGAAAGATAGTAAATTATTAGAGATTGGCCTATCCATTTACGACCGCGCCGATAAATTCTAAAAAAGTCTTCCGCTAGGTGTAGCGTTGGACTTTTTTTAACCATATTAACTAACGGTCAATTTTTTTCTATTTTTTTGACGACGACGTTTTAAAATTGAACGTCCGGTAGCGCTTTTTTGTCTGGCACGAAACCCATGTTTCTTAAGTCTTTTTGTCTTCTTTGGTTGATAAGTTCTTTTAGGCATAAATTTAAAAAATAATTTATTAAGTAGCTATACTATACTAACAAGATGATATTTAGTCAATCAACAAATTAACTGTTTCCACAAAGCTTTAACAGTTTATAAACAATTAAATCAATTTACAGTTAGCAAGAATACTGCTTATATAAATAGGGGAATAAATCCATTTTTTATATGAACAATCAAGAATTGTGGAAGTCTACACTAGGAGAATTAGAACTTTTTATAAGCAAAGCTAATTTTACTACCTGGTTTAAAAACACCGATATAACTCATATAGAGAATGGTACGGCAGTTGTTGCTGTACCCAACGCTTTTACTAAAGCCTGGTTAGAAAATAAGTACCACCATTTTATAATCAAAGCCTTACAAAATATTAGCCACGGTCAAGTAAAAGACGCTAAATATCAAGTTGAAATTATTAAAAATAGTAACCCAATATTACCAAAAATCAATCAAACTATAACCACAGAAAACAAACCAACTAATACTCAATGCGGTCTCAATCCGCGGTATATTTTTGATAATTTTATAGTGGGTAAACATAATGAATTAGCCCACGCCGCCGCCCTAGCTGTTTCTGAAAAGCCAGGTCAAGTTTATAACCCACTTTTTCTTTATGGTGGAGTTGGTTTGGGAAAAACCCACCTAATGCAAGCGATTGGTCATGAAATCTTAAAAAAAGATCCCAATAAAAAAGTAATCTACGCGCCTTGTGAAAAATTTACAACTGAATTTATACAAGCCATTGGTAGTGGTAAGACAGAAAAGTTTAAATCAACCTACCGCAACGTTGATTTATTACTCATAGACGATATACAATTTTTGGCTGGTAAGGAAGGCACCCAAGAAGAGTTTTTTCACACCTTCAACACCCTACACCAAGCCAATAAACAAATAGTTCTAACCTCTGATCGACCACCCAAAGCTATTCAAACCCTAGAAAATCGATTAATTTCTCGTTTTGAGTGGGGTATGATAGCTGATATTGCCCCACCCGATTTAGAAACCAGGGTGGCTATATTAGAAATAAAATGCCGTGAAAAAAATTACTCCTTAAATCATGATATTGTTGTCTTTTTGGCTAACTCTATACAAAACAACGTCAGGGAATTGGAGGGGGCTTTAAACAGAATAATTGCTACCCACCAACTAAAAAACCAACCACCCAGTTTAGAAAACATCAAAGAATTATTAGGCGGAGCCCTCCCTAGTGGTAACCAATCACTAACAACTAAAAAAATAATTCAAATTGTTTCTAATTATTTTGATTTAAACCCCAGTGAACTTTCTGGTAATAGCCGAAAAAAACACCTAGTTGAACCAAGACAAATAGCTATGTATTTAATGAGGGAAATTTTAGCATCATCTTTTCCAACTATTGGCCAAGAATTAGGAGGACGCGACCACACCACAGCCATACACGCTTGCAACAAGATTTCCAACCAAATAAACAGCAATCAAAAACTCCAACAAGATATCAACAACTTAAAAGACCAACTAAAGTTCTCCTAAACTTTAACCACCCATCCC
>JBMORS010000174.1:0-5501 GCA_049319925.1 Patescibacteria group bacterium
CACCGCGTACAGCGCGTTCCGGCCACGGAAAAAAACGGCCGGGTTCACACCTCAACAATCACTGTAGCCGTATTACCAGAAGCAGCCAGTGTGGATATAGATATAAAGCCAGAAGATTTAAAAATTGAAGCCACCACGGCCTCTGGACACGGCGGACAAAGCGTTAATACCACTTATTCGGCTATTAGAATAGTCCATTTACCAACCGGATTAACCGTTATTTGCCAAGATGAAAGATCGCAAAAGCAGAATAAAGAAAAAGCCATGGCAGTTTTACGTTCTAGATTATTAGCCAAACAAACCGAAGAACAAAGACAAATAAGAGATTCTTCTCGGCGCGCTCAAATTGGTTCAGCTGAACGTTCGGAAAAAATAAGAACCTACAACTTCCCGCAGGATCGCCTGACTGACCATAGACTAAAAATGAACTGGCACGATTTACCAGCCATAATGGATGGAGAAATTGAAGAAATTATCAGCTCCTGCAAAAAACATTTTAATCAATGATTTTAGAACAAGCCTTAGCTCGGGCCACTTACCGAATTAATAACACTCCCTCGGCCAGATTAGATGCCGAATTACTGGCGGCTTATTGTCTTAACAAAACCATCAGCCAAATCAACACTCACCCAGAAATTAAATTAACTTTTTGGCAGGTCAGCCGCTTTAATTACCTTATTAATTTGCGACGACGCGGCTGGCCAGTTGCCTATCTAATCAAAAATAAAGAATTTTACGATTTGAATTTCAAGGTCAACCGTCATGTTTTAGTACCCAGACCGGACAGCGAATTATTAATTGAACAAGCTATAAAAATTCTAGAAAGCAATCCCAATATTAAAACTATCGTAGATTTGGGAACCGGCAGCGGCTGTCTAGCTATAGTTTTAGCAAAAAAATATCCAGCTAAAAACATAATCGCCACAGACTTATCAAGGCGAGCTTTAACTGTGGCCAAATTAAATTCCCTAAATCATCAAACTAACAACATAACTTTTTATAAAGGCGATAAACTAAAACCGCTTAAAAAATTAATCAGCTATCAAATAAACCCACCTTATTTACTACTAACCAACCCGCCTTATTTAAGCTCAAAAACATACTCCACCGACCTAAAAAAAGAACCTTATCTGGCTTTGTGGGGTGGACCAGACGGACTTGATTGGTATCAAGATTTTTTTAAACAACTGACCACCTGGCCCGAAACTTTTTGGCCAAATTCAGTTATAATGGAAATAAGCCCGGAACTAGCCGAACCAATACAGCTTTTTAACAAACAACTAAAAATAAACTATCAAGTCCGACTATTAACAGACTTGGCAAACAAAAATCGCGCCATACTTTTTTATAAATAAAAATAGAGGGTTAAATGAAAACTCTGATGATAATGGAGCACTGGCAATATTTGGCCAGAAACTACGCTGAACAATTTCCACTAACAGCTGTTATAACCAACGGCCAACAAAATATCGGCCTAGTTATAAACAAAATAACCTTTGATACTGAAAAAATAATTTTAGATATAAATGAAAAAAATGAAAAATTTTTAGTGTCAAACGAAAACAAATGGCTGATCAAATACGGAAAATCCAAAACCGGTCAACCATTATTTACACAAGATATTTAAACCTAACCCCTCCTTTGGCCAAAGGAGGGGTTAAATTATAATACTTAATTACCATTCACGTTTCCCAAAAGAAACATGAAATATGCTATTTCAAAATTATTTATCGGATTCTTTGTCTTCAGTCTCTTCTTCCCCTTCTTTCTTTTCTACTTTAGCCACCTGAGAAACATCCTCTTTAACTTCTTGCTTAAGTTCTTCTAATTCAGACTCGGACCTAGGCTCAGTTACCACAGCCAGAACTTCATCTCCACCGCTTATTAGTTTTAAGCCAGTCGGCAATTTAATATCCTTAACTAGCAAACCTTTATTAAATTCAGCCAAACCGCTTATATCCACTTCTATTTCATGAACTAAGTCCTTAGGCAAACATTGCACTTCTATTTGGTTGGTGTTTTTTACTAAAATACCACCTAATTCTTTAACCGCTCGAGGCTCGCCTACAAATTTAATAGGCACTTCCACATTAAGTTTTTCATCCATCCTGATTTGGTGAAAATCCACATGATTAACTTGACCACTGGTCGGATGAGTTTGGACTTCTTTAACCAATGCCTTAACTGGCTCTTTATTATCCACCACCAAATCAAATAAACTACTGGCACCCACTTGACGGTAAACCTTATCAAAAGCCAATTTATCAACGGCTACAGCCAAACTGCCAACGCCGTGACCATAAACAACACCGGGTACTTGCCCTTGTTGTCTTATTTTAGACACCGCCTTGCCTTTAACCTCACGAGAAGAAACAGATAATTTAGTCATAATTTTATTAATAAAGTAAATCGTGAATAGCTATTACATCATCAGTTGTTACAGAAGCAGAATCTTTAAAATACATCACTTCCTCTTCTGTTAAATCCGTAGCCAAACCAACCGAAGCAACACCATAACTAGAATTCATTACCAAAGCCAGTATTGAACTATGACAAGAACTACAGTCTATGTGTATCAATTGGCTATCCTCTTTAGCCTGCAAAACCCTTATTCTCTTGGGACGAGCCGGAGCCTGACATAACGGACAATAAGAAACTAAATGTAAAATTTCTTTTGGTATTTGACTGAATTGCCCATCATTTATCATAAAACAACCGATTTAAGAATATTAAATTGTGGAAATTATCATAACAAAGAAGAGTTGTTTCTGTCAATCTCTGGTAAGGCCTCCTGAGGAGCTCCTCGTCCATAGTGTCTGGATAAATTAAGCAAAACACCGACCGCTAACAGACTCATTATCAAAGAAGAGCCGCCATAACTTAAAAAAGGTAGGGTTAATCCAACTACCGGAAATAAACCTATATTCATGCCAATATTAAAAGTTACCTGAGCGGCAAAAATACTAAAAATACCAACCGCCAACAAAACAGCAAAATCATCTCTTAGACGTCTAAGCAGCCAAATTAACCTACTAAACCAGCCGCCCCACAAAGCTAACACTAAAAAACTACCTATTAAGCCCAACTCCTCAGCAATAGAAGCAAAAATAAAATCCGTGTGCTGCTCTGGCAAAAATTTTAACTGACTCTGTGTGCCCAAACCTAGGCCCCTGCCCCATAAGCCACCTGACCCTACAGCGATAACCGATTGGGTAACGTTATAACCACTGCCCAATCTATCAGCCTGAGGATTAAAAAAATTAGCTAACCGTTGTCGCTGGTAATCCTTTAGAAAAAAACTACCAAGCAAAGACACGGCCAAGGCTAAACCAATCATAACTAGCCACCATTTTTTACTTTTAGGCACAGCTGTTAGTAAAACAACCCAAACCGATACCAGTAAAAAAGATGAACCAAAATCCGGCTGCCACAAAACTAACAAAACCAAAGGTAACAACCAGATTGCTGACCGAATTGTTTTGTTCCAATTTAAAGGCGGACCTGCCCCGGCCAAATAACTGGCTAGCACCATAACCCAAAGAAATTTAACCAGTTCAACTGGCTGAAAATTAAAATAAGATAAATTAAACCAGCCGGTCGTGCCTCGTATGGTCTGACCAAACAATAAAACCGCCGCCAATAAAATAAGGCTTCCAAAATAAATCAACCTGGACCAAGAACGATAAATGCGATAATCAACCATTGAGACTATAGACAACCCAACTAGACCAACCCCGGCCGCTAATAATTGACGCCAAAAAAAAGGCATAAGCTCTGACCGAAGCAAAGCGCTAGAATATATTTCCGCTAAACCTACACACATCAATAACACAGTCAGTAATAATAAAACTATGTCTAAGCCAGCCAAAAACTCTTTAATTCTGAGCCACATCTATTAAAGGCTTAATAAATTATCAATTTCAAAAATATTAACCTCCGGCTTTATTAAAAGACGGTCGGCATAAATAGTCTGACCCGGCCAATAAAATTCTACTGGTTTGCTCTGGCCGCTTATTACCTCAGATAAAACCTGCCGCGCCACTGCCACTACTTCATTACCTCTTAATAATATGGCATTTATCGGCACCTGGGCGTAACTATAGGCTGATGAATTAACTAAAGTAAAAGTCAATCTAGCTGAACTTGATTGATTTGAATCAACTGTTGGTAATTGTTCAAACTTTTCTTCTTGAACAGAAAAATCCGGCCAAGGATAACTATCTTTAGTTTTTATACGTCGCCAACTTAAACTGTTTACCCGCAAATCTAGTTGAGTCGGACGATAACTTAATTCAACTTGGGGAATTATTAAATATTTATCTTCTTTTGGTAAAAGCCAGCTGGAGCCAGTAAACTCTCGGCCATCAGCCGTTAAAACGTAAGAAAACTGAGTAACCGCCCAATCTTCATTATTATTCCTAACAGTCGCCACTAAATCATAACGACCGGAACCAGCTGGTACCGCTGCCTTATAACCAAATTCTATCTCCTGAGGAGCATGACGGCGATTATAATCATAAGTCTCTACCCGACTATCCACCAACTGCTTAAGCATAGCCTCCTCATTTTTTAGATTAATCAACCAAGCGGTAATCTGCCACCCAGAATAAGCCAAAAGCAAAAGCAAACCCGCTCCCACCAAACCAAATAAACCGGCCTTAAGCCAATCTCTGTGTGTTACGTACCAATAACCAAATTTAAGCTGCCGATTGTTTAAATCATTCATATATATATTAAATATATAATAGCATAAATAATAAGTATAAGTCATAACTTTATGCTATACTAAAATTAGTTAATTCTAAGCAAAATATTATGTATCTACAAACTAGCCAGGATATACTAAATATCGCCATAGCTGTTTCTGTGGTCGGTGTATCTTTTCTTTTGGGATGGCTACTAATCTACGCCATAATAATAGTCAGACGATTGGTAAAAATAACCGCCTTAATTGAACAAGGTGCAATTAAACTGGAAAATTTAATAAATCTAGTTAAAGATAAATTTGAAAATTCCGCTTCTTATCTAGCTATTCTGTCTACGGGTTTAAAAGATTTAGTCAGCTATATACTGACTAAAAAGTCAACCGACAAAAAAAAGTCCGGCAAAAAATAAATTTGATCTGGTAAAACAATTAAAGATAAACTAAAATTGTTTCTGCTAAAAGCCGCGAATTAATAATTAACCGGCGGCAAAAAATCTTGCCGCTCAAATTAAAATTTGATTCGCGTTGTTTGTTTATTATGTCTAATTTTTCTCATCTCCACGTACACTCCCACTATTCTCTGCTAGATGGGCTACCTAAAATACCTGATTTGGTAACTAATGCCAAAGACAAGGGTTTTACCTCCTTGGCTTTAACCGACCACGGGGTAATGTACGGCTTAATGGAATTTTATAAAGAAGCTACTGCCGCCGGCTTAAAGCCGATTTTAGGCATGGAAACTTACATGGCTCCGCGCAAGCTAATAGACAAACAGACAAAAATAGACGATTTAAAC
>JBMORS010000175.1:0-5375 GCA_049319925.1 Patescibacteria group bacterium
TTATGTTTAACCAACTGACCAATGTACTGATGGCCGATTATCAAATTCAACCGATATTTTCTGGCTTCGGATAAAATAGTGGCTATGGAATCGGTTATAAAATTCTGAAACTCATCAATATACAAATAAAAATCCGGACGCTGTTCTTTGGGTACGTCGGTTCTGGACAAGGCAGCCATTAAAATTTTTCCCACCATAACCAAGCCCAGCAAATAAGCATTGGTATCACCTAATTTACCCTTACTTAGTTTAACCAGTAAAATTTTCTTTTGGTCCATCACCTGCCGCAAATTAAAAGCGCTAGTTTGCTGACCAATAATCGGTCTCATTAAATCATTGGCCACAAATTGGGTAAGCTTAGAAGTAATATAAGGCACCATATTAACCAGGGCTGCTTCTCCGCCGGCTTTTTGCGCTTCTTTTACCCAAAAATCATAAACTACCGGGTTCTTAACTTTACTAAGTTTAGCCCGCCGGTAATCGGCATCAGCCAGCACTTTGGGTATTTCCATTAGTGTGGAACCGGATTCCGGGTCTTCCATAATCAGCAGCATGGCGTTGCGCATATACTGCTCAAACATCGGGCCGCCGGTCTGCTTAAGGTCGTAAAGTTTATCCAGAATTTTTATCATTTCGTTAATAACAAAACTTTTTTGTTCCGGATATTTAGGATCGAATTCCAACAGGTTAAGACCCTGCGGCCTTTCTATATCCGTTGGGTCAAACAAAATAACATCTTCCATTCTTTCCTTGGGTAAACGAGCCAGAATCGCTTCCACTAAATCACCGTGCGGATCTATTACGCAAACACCTTCGCCGTTTTGTATATCCTGAACGGCCATATTTTCTATAAGCACGCTTTTGCCAGTACCTGATTTTCCGCAAATGTAAAAATGCCTGGCTCGGTCTTCTCGGCCCAACCTAATTTCGGTTTTGGTTCCTCGGTATTCGCTTACTCCCAAAACCACCCCGTCGGGTAGCATATTGTTAGGCGGCGCGGCTTTACGAGCCGTTAGCCAGCGTATATTAGGTGCTTCGCTGTTAGGCAAAGGAAAATGATACAACGAAGTAAGTTCCTCAGTGTTAAAAACCATCCTGTACCTGTTATCAAATACCCGGTGTATAAAATTATACAAAAATTTATTCAGGTTAAGAGGCCGTCGGGCTTTAAAACTATTACCGTATTGATAAAAATTAAACTGAGCAAAAGAATTAACCAAATTATGCAAACCGTTTTCGGCTGTAGTCCGGTTAGGAGCCGCCACCACCAAACGAACCACCGCGTCCAAACCAGCCTTAGACGCTTTTTGTTCCAAACCTTTTACCATTTCCTCTTCCAAAGGCGACAGGCGATAATTTTCTTTACCCGTAACTTTGGCTTTATCTTTTTTAACCGTGCTAAAAAAATCACCCAAACTTTGCAACATCCTTAAACCCCAAGTTAAACCGGCTGCCTCCCTCAGGCTTTTGCCTTGCTGCATTTGCGAGGCCAGCCAAACGCCGCGCCGCCGCCAGCTTTTATGAGCCGACCTAACCACCAATTGAACAGCCGCCGCCGAATCAGCTGGTATTTTAGCTAGACCGTTAGCCAAACCGTTCAAAGTATCACTATCAAACTGCTTATAAGTTTTTATAGGAAAGGCTGGCGAACGACTAAGTCTAAGGCGAGCCGCCGCTGTTGCCCCGCGAGCGGAAAAAATATTATAATCAGCTGCTTCTTCTAAAATGGCGTGAGGATAACTAGCTTGTATTTGCTGTTCCAAAAAAGCTCTAAGTTTCTTGGGCACAGCTACATAAAAAGAGGTTAAACCGTTTTTATACACCATTTCAAAAGATAAATGGTCGCTGCCGCCTATTAACCAACGCTTTAGCCTGGTTTGCGGTTTTAGGCCGCCCAAAGCCGACCATAGCACCTCGGCTACCCCTAATTGATCTTCAATTGTTTCCGGGGTTTGGTTTATTTTGCCGTTTTTATCCGTGGGCGAACCTGTTTCCCTGGGCAACAAAACCAGCAACACTTCCATATTCAAACTGGCCCTTAAGGCTGTGAGTTTGTTAAATAACCACCGCAGGAAAAAAACTAAAGCTACGAAACCTAAAATTATAAAAACTATTGGCCAAAACAAAGACGACTCCTGGCTTAAATCCTCTACCAAAGCATCGCTTAGGTTGGAATTACCCAAATTATATTGAAATAAAAAACTGGGCAGCATAAATTAATGCAGTTTTAAAATTTTATCGGCTTTTATTTTGGCAGTTTGTTCCAAAAAATATTTATTAACGCCCGGAATAACCGACAACCACTGGCGTATTATTTTTATAACCTGCCTTAAATTTATTTTTACCTTTTGCATAAGTCGGCTGATTTTTTTGGCTGCTATTTCGCCGGCTTTTTTAAATTCCTCTTGCTTATCCGGTGGCAAACTTAAAAAAATGTCGGTCATATCCTCCTCTAAAACGCTTTCTACTTTTTTTTCAAAAGGAGTTAAAGCACTAATAGCCGGCCGGCTAACCGGCGCCGCTGGAGATTGTTTAGCAGTAGAATTGGCGGCTGGTTCACCAACTTCCATTTTTTCCACGGACTTAGGAGCCGCCTCGGCTTCTGGCTTTATGGGCTGTTCCGGCAAAATATCGGGCCGCAAAATTTTATGTTCTGGTTTTATTATTTCCGACATACGGAAGTAACAATATTTAACTTAAACCTTTTAAAAAAATAATTAACCCTTAGCTTAACCCTTATTAACGAACTAACTATACCATTTTTCTAGCCAACTAACAACAAAAACTGATATACTATTTAAGCCTTATGCCTCATCTTTTTATTGATATAAGTTTTTTAGTTATTTTTGCCGCCGCTCTTGGCCTGCTAGCTCATCGGCTTAAACAACCTATTTTATTAGCCTATATTGCGGCTGGTTTTATTTTGGGGCCGGCTGTTTCAAATTATTTAGGCGAACCGGATTTTATCCATACCTTGTCTACCTTTGGTATTGCCTTGGTTCTTTTTTTGGTTGGCCTGGAACTCAATTTAGATAAATTAGGGTCTTTGGGTAGGGTTTCCTTAAAACTTGGCATTAGCCAAGTTTTAATAACCGGCCTGCTTGGCTTTGTTTTGGTTAAGCTGACAGGATTAAATATTCTAACCGCTGTTTACTTAGGCATCGCTCTGACTTTTTCTAGCACTATAGTCGTAATCAAATTATTATCCGAGCAAAGAGCTTTGGAATCTTTATATGGCCGTTTGGCCGTAGGCGTCCTTTTGGTGCAGGATATTTTGGCTATAATCACTTTGGTGATTTTGTCAGCTTTCCAACCTGATTCTGGAAACAATGCTTTAGCCCACTTTATCACTATTGTTGGTAAAGGTTTTGTTTTACTGTCTATTTTACTAATAGCTTACCGTTTTATTTTAAAAAAACTTTTTACTTGGCTGGCTAAATCCACCGAACTACTGCTTTTGTCTAGTATTGGCTGGTGTTTGCTAATGGCCGTACTGGCGGCCAGTTTAGGTTTTTCTGTGGAAATAGGCGCTTTTTTGGCTGGTTTAAGCTTGTCTACTCTGCCCTATCACTTGGAAATAGTCGGCCGCGTAAGACCTTTACGAGATTTTTTTATAACCGTGTTTTTTGTGGCCTTGGGCACCCAGCTTAATTTTTCCAGTTTGGAAAACAGTTGGGCCTTAATTGGCTTACTGCTTGTTTTTGCCTTATTAATAAAACCTTTGATAATAATGGCAACAATGGGTCTAATGGGCTACCACCGCCGTACTGGCTTTATGACAGGATTATCTTTAGCCCAAATTAGTGAATTTTCACTTATCATAATGGCTTTGGGTTTAAGACTTAATCATGTAAGCAATGATTTATCTTCGGTGGTACTAATAGTTGGCATAGTTTCTATAACACTATCATCTTATTTTATAACTTACAGCGAAAATCTTTATCGCCTGCTAAATCGTTGGCTTAGTATTTTTCAATCTAATAAAAAAGAAGAAGTTGATAAGTCAACTAACTTACAAAACCATGTGGTGGTATTTGGTTATCATCGTTTAGGCGAAAAAATAGTATCCACCCTGCAAAAACTAGAACAAAAAGTTTTGGTGATAGACTTTGATCCTTTAGTAGTAAACGACCTTAAAAGACAAAAAATAGATTGCTTCTACGGGGATATGGCTGATTTAGAAATTCTGGAAAAAGCCCAAATTAATCAAGCCAAAATGATAATTTCTACTGTGCCGGACGTAGATGATAACTTGCTACTTATTAAAGATATGAACAAACAACAAGCTCAAGCGCCAGTCTACCTAACCGCTACTACCTGGCATGACACTAAAACTTTGTATGAAGCCGGGGCCGATTATGTTATTTTTCCCCACCACTTGTCCGGTGAACATTTTGGCTTAATGCTACAAAATCAGTTAATGAACAAAAATCGCTTCTTAGTAGACAAAACTAAACACCTAAGAGAATTGGAACTGCACTACGCCGCCAGACAAAGAAACTAAATAAAAATTCCGGGCGATTCAATTAAAGAATCGCCCGGTTTTGTTTTGGAATTATTCGAATAGTTTTAGATACAGGCCGCCGAAATATATCAAACCAAATAACATAGTTAAACCAAATAATTTGGGGTGACGTTTTTCCAGATCCAGCCTGTGTTCATCAGTATTATCACTATAAACCATCAAACTTAATAAAAATCCTATTAAACAAAAAGCTAGAACCAAAATATTAAGCCCGGCTCCGAAACTATAAATATGTATGATTGATAATATAAAACCCAATACAAAACTAGTAAAGGCCATTACCAAATAATTAACGCCTTTAGCTAATTTGAGTACATCATCTTTCATAACACCGGTTATAGCAGCAACTGTACCAATCAAACAGAAACTAGTATGAGACGCTACTTCCATGGAACGAGCCAAGTAATACAATAAAACAACAAATATTACCACGAATAGTAAATGTAATTTTTTCATCTTAATTTCCTCCAAATTGATGATAAAAAATTATTAATACAAATAGTACTAAATTATTAATTATTAATTTAATATTCTTTTCCGTATAATATAGGACAAACAACCTTGTTGCTATCAATGTTATTGAAAACAAAAATAACAAAATTATTTTGGTCTGATTTATACTAGAATCATAAACAGCTATTTGTAGTAAGCAAACCAAACGGGCTAACAGCATAGTCAACAAAAACTGGCTAAACATTTCACCTAAACTACCATTTACCTCTGGTGCGTCTAATTTTTTTATTTTATCAGCATACCACAGCAACATATGAGGTACTAACAAAAAAACAAAAAAATCCAACATCAATACCAATAAAATAATCAATACTTTGTCACTAAAAATCAAAGCAAC
>JBMORS010000176.1:0-5314 GCA_049319925.1 Patescibacteria group bacterium
GTTTATTTACATAAAAAAGTGAAGGGATATTCAGTGAAAAAGTCTGAGATAGGTTCAGACATATTTTTTAAAAATAAATTAGTAGCTCAATCTTTCCGTAAACACGAATTGTATAAATTCTTGGAATTGCAGAGTATTAATTGGAAAAAACATTTATCTAAAAAGTTGTTACCAGATGATGCTATTTATGTGATAAAAGAAAATACCCTTTTTATTATAGAAGTTAAATATCAGCAAGTTGAAGGGTCTGTTGATGAAAAGTTGCAGACTTGTGATTTTAAATTAAAACAATATAAAAAATTATTTTCTGAGTTGAATTATGAAATTAAGTACATTTATGTTTTGAGTAAATGGTTTAAAAACGATAAATACAAAGATGTTTTAGATTATATAATTAGTGTAAATTGTAAATATTATTTTGAATATTTACCTTTACATGAGTTAGGTTTACCTGTGCCTGGACGTTAAGATGATTAATGTTTTATAAATTTAATTTATTTTAGTTTACTGGGCCGGCTTGTAGCCGGCCTTTAGATTAACTATGCTAAGTAAGGTATGGAACAGTTGTCCGATAACGAATTGGTGGCAGCATACTTAAAAGGGCAGGAACAAGCTCTGGTAATTTTGGTTAAGCGTTATTTAGGACCTTTGTATGGTTTTGCCTATCGTTATGTTAATAATAGCCAAACAGCTGAAGATATAGTGCAGGAGGCTTTTATTAAAGCCTGGCGGAATTTAAAAAAATTTAAATCTGATAAACCTTTTAAAACCTGGCTTTACGCTATTGTTCGCAATGTGGCTATAGATTATTTGCGCAAACAAAAAATAATAGTTTTATCTAGCTTAGATGAAATCAATGATGATGGAGAATATAATATTCAGTTGATAGATAACCAGCCTTTGCCTTTGGAAGTTTTTTCCCGAGCCGAGCTTAAAGAAGAGTTAACTAAAGCTTTAAATAAGTTGCCTTTGGCACAAAAAGAAGTAATTTTATGGCATTTGGAACAAGGTTTTACTTTTCAGGAAGTGGCTGATACTTTGGGTAAATCTGTTAACACTGTTAAAAGTCGTTATTTAAGAGGTTTGGCTAATTTAAGGCAATTTTTAGTTAAATAATTAAATTTAAGCACCAAAATCAGTTAGTTTAACGTATTAATATATACAGGCTGTTTGACCTAAAAGCTTATTAAAAAAGCTTTAAGCCCTCCTTATAGGCCAAGCAGCCTTTTAGTAAAATTTTATGGAAAATGATTATAAAAAATTGTTAAATTATTTGCCGCCGGTTAATCAGCCGGAAGGTTTGTTTACTTTGGTAATGTCTGGCATAACTAGGCGTCGCCGTCAGCGGTTGATTTGGCAAACAGCTGGTTGGTCAGTCAGTTTTTTTGTTTCTCTGTCAGCCTTATGGTGGGTCGGGCCAGCCACCTGGCAGCAATTAAGCTCATCTGGTTTGTGGCAGTTTAGTTCGCTTTTATTTTCCGATTTTAGTCTGGTAACCCAATATTGGCAGTCTTTTGTTTGGTCGATGCTAGAATCGTTGCCAGCTTTTAGCTTGTCTATTACTCTGGCTTTGCTGTGGTTATCAATCAGTTTGATTGGCCGCTTAAGCCAGGATTTAAAAATGTTATTAACTAATAATTTATATGGACTGGAATAAATTTTTTTCTGCTAAAGTTTTTAAAACTGTCAGTTATGCCGTAGCTTGTTTAGTGCTACTGCTGGCAGTGTTTACTTTAGGTACTTACGTTGGTTACCGTAAGGCTAATTTTTCTTATAAATGGGGCGATAATTATCATCGCAACTTTGCTGGCCCGCGCGGCGGTTTTATGATGGACAAACCTTTTCCCAAACCGCCTTTTGGTCCCGAGGAGTTTATGGAAGGTAGTGGCGTGTTTGGTCAGGTAATAAAAGTAGACAGCAATCAACTGGTTATTCGCGGCCGCGGTGATTTAGAAAAAATAGTGGTGCTAGACAGTGATACTGTTATTAAAAAATTTCAACAAACAATCAGCTTATCGGATATTCAGATAGACGATCAAGTAGTTATTATCGGTCAGCCTAACAATCAGGGCCAAATCCAGGCCAAACTTATCAGGGTTATGCCCAAAGAGGCTATGAAAAATATAAAATTGTTTCGTCCTTAACGGGTAATGTAAATAAAACAAAATATGTTTAATAAATTGCTGGTTTTTTTAAAAGCGTATAAATATTGGTCAATCGGTTTGGTGTTAATTTTACTGGGTGGCGGATATTACGTTTACGCTCATTTAAATTCAACCGATGGAGTAACTAAGTACGTATTAGCCGAGGTTAGTCGGGGTACTTTAGTTAAATCCATCAGCGGTACCGGCCAAGTGTCAGCTTCCGATCAGGTAGATTTAAAAACCAAGGCCAGCGGTGATTTAATTTATTTAAATATTAAAGCCGGACAAGAAGTAAAAGCCGGTGATTTGTTGGCCAGATTAGATACCAAAGACGCTTTAAAAACAGTTCGTGACGCCGAAGTCAGTTTGGAAACAGCTCAACTTAGTTTGGCTAAATTAAAACAGCCGGCTGATGATTTATCAATATTGCAGTCTAAAAATTCTTTGGCTCAGGCTGAGGAAAATAAATTGGAAGCAGCCGATAGCATAAAAAAGGCTTACGAAGACGGATTTAATGATGTGTCCGATTCTTTTTTGAATTTGCCCGACATAATGGCTGGGCTACATAGTGTGTTGTTTGATGACGATATGAATACCAGCCAGTGGAATATAGATTATTATGCCGGCGTTACTCAGCAGTACGATGATAAGGTAATTCAGTACCGCAACGATGTTTACGATAAGTACCATGCTGCCCGCAAGGTTTATGACAGAAATTTTTCTGATTACAAACAAGCCTCGCGCTTTTCCGAAGACATAGTTATAAAAAGTTTGATAGAGCAAACCTACTCTACCAGCCAGCAGCTAGCCGAGGTGGTTAAAAGCGCTAACAATTTAATCCAGTTTTATCAAGATAAGCTGACTGAGCGGGGTATTAAAACGCAATCTCAGGCCACTACTCATTTAAGCAGTTTGTCTTCTTATACCAGCAAATTAAACAGTCAGATTAATAGTTTAAAATCCAGCCTACAGGCCATAGACGTAAGTCAGCAGGCTTTGGTTAATGCTCAGCGGTCTATTGATGAAAAAACCGCCAGTTTAGCTAAATTACAAGAACCGCCTGATGAATTGGATTTGCGGTCGCAACAATTAACAGTGGAGCAGCGGCTTAACAGCCTGCGCGATGCCCGGGAAAAATTGGCTGATTATTATGTTTATGCGCCTTTTGACGGATTGGTGGCCGAAGTGGGTGTTAAGTTGGGTGATAGTTTAAGTTCCGGCGCCAATTTGGCCACTTTAATCACCCGTCAGCATATAGCCGAAGTTTCTTTGAATGAAGTAGATGCTACCAAAATAAAAATCGGCCAAAAAGTTATTTTGACTTTTGATGCGGTGACAGATTTAAGTTTAACCGGTCAGGTGGCGGAAATAGATACTTTGGGTACTGTTAGTCAGGGTGTGGTTAATTACACGGTTAAAATAAGTTTTGATACTGAAGACGAGCGTGTAAAGCCGGGTATGACGATTTCGGCCAATATTATTGTGGAATCAAAAACTGATGCTTTATTGGTGCCTAGTTCAGCGGTTAAAAGTCTGGGCGATGGTTATTATGTGGATGTGCCTTTAAGCAAGCAATCTAATTTGTCTGCTGCCGGCCAGGTTTTGTCGCCAGCGCCTGTTAGGCAGGTGGTAACAATTGGTTTAACCGACGATACTAATACAGAAATTTTAAGCGGTCTTGTTGAAGGCGATCAGGTGGTAGTTAGAATAATAGACAGTACAGCCGCAGCCAGTTCAACTTCCACTGGCAATAGTTTATTTCAAACCGGCAGTCGCGGCAGTACCGGCGGTGTTCGTATTCAGACTTTTCAGCCTCGTTAGTTTTTTGATATGATTGACTGCCGCCAGATAACTAAAGCGTACCAGACAGCCGCCGGTTCGGTACCGGTTTTAAAAGGTTTGTCTTTTTCTATTAAAGACGGCGAATTTGTAGCTATTGTTGGGCCGTCTGGTTCGGGTAAATCTACCTTAATGCATATTTTAGGAGCTTTGGACACAGCCACGTCGGGCCAATATTATTTAGACGGGCAGGATGTTAGTCAGTTAAGCGACAATGAATTGGCTAATATTAGAAAAAATAAAATCGGTTTTGTTTTTCAGTCTTTTAATTTGTTGCCCCGGGCTACAGTGTTAAGAAATGTTATGTTGCCTTTAATTTACGCCGGGGTTAACAAACAGGGCAGGGAATTAAAAGCCCGACAGGCTTTACAGCAAGTGGATTTGGCTGATAGTCACTATAACCATTTATCCAACCAGTTGTCAGGCGGACAAATGCAGCGCGTGGCTATTGCCCGGGCTTTGATAAATAATCCTAGTTTATTGTTGGCTGATGAACCAACTGGCAATTTAGACAGCCAAACCGGCCAGGTAGTACTAGAAACTTTTAAACGTTTAAATCAGCAGACTGGTCATACTATAGTTTTGATTACCCACGAAAGCGAAGTAGCCGCTCACGCCCAAAGAATTATCCGTTTGCGGGATGGTTTAATAGAATCAGATGGTCAGTCTTTGGGTAAATATAGTCTAAAGGATAAATAAATTATGTTGTTAATTGATTTATTGGCTGAAATTTATTTTGCTTTGGCCGCCAACAAAGTTAGATCAGTTTTAACCGTGCTAGGTATAGTTATTGGTATTGGTTCAGTTATTTCTATGATTGCGGTTGGTCAGGGTTCACAAAACACCATTACGTCTAACATTGAGTCTCTAGGTTCCAATTTGATTATGGTTATGCCGGGCGCTCAGCGCGGTCTTGGGCAGCAGGTTAGCCAGGGCCGTGGTTCAGCCCAAACTTTAACTAAAGAAGATGCCGAAGCTATAGCCACCGAAATTTCTTTGTCTTCGGCTGTAGCGCCAGAAGTTTCTGGGCGTTATCAAGTAACTGTGCGTGGCGCCAATACCAATACTTCTATTATTGGTACTACACCGGATTACCCATCGGTACGGAATGTGGTTTTAGATAGCGGTTCTTTTATAACTGATCAACAAGTTAAAAGTTTGGCCCGGGTAGCGGTACTGGGGCCAACGGCACGGGAGGATTTATTTGGAGAAACCATTGATCCCATCGGACAAACTATTAGGATAAAACAAATTGATTTTAAAGTTGTCGGGTTAACCAAAGCCAAGGGTGGCAGTGGTTTTGGCAGCCAGGATGATATGATTTTTATTCC
>JBMORS010000177.1:0-5268 GCA_049319925.1 Patescibacteria group bacterium
CTTTAATAATTAATACTAATTAATAAATTAAGCCTAAATACCTCAAAATTATAAAAAAATGATACTAAATTCTTACTAAAACAAAGATAATTACCTAATTTAAGGCAAATAAGTAATAAAAATAAATAATTAGCTAAATAAAGACTAAAATTAAAAAATCTCCACCATACTAAAGCTTAAACAAGTATTTAATATATATATTTAATCCTTTCTTTAAAAGAAAGGATTACAAAGAATCGCCGCTAGAGTCCTCGCTTGGACAGTACTCGTCACACCTAAGATAACCTGATGCCTGTTGTGGTCTTTTGGTATAGTGTCAGGTCTTAGGTGTGACTTCCGCTCTGCTGTCCAAGCTCTAGGATAGCAGCGGAATCTATAAAGGTGGAAATTTATAAAATTGATTGAAAGTATTTTAAAACCCCCTCCTCTGAATTCAGAGGAGGGGGTTAATGGCTAATTTAAGCCTAAATTCTACTTAACCTCGGCTGGAACAGGGTTTTTAAGAGCATCCATTTGCTTTTGAATCTCAATATTACCTGGATTTAATTCCAAAACCTTTTCTAATTGGCTAATAGCTTTATCGTTTTCCTGTTTTTTCTGATAAACCAAGGCTAAACCATAATGGGCATTGGCGTGATTAGGCACCAAAGTAGTAATTATCTTAAAGTTTTCTTCGGATTTATCATATTGTTCCTTAAGGTAATACAAACTGGCTAATTCATACAAAACATCTATATCTTGAGGGTTATATTCCTTCATGCTATTTAATTTATCAATAGCTTCATCCATTTTACCTTGTTGTTCCAAAGCTAAGGCCATATTAAAGTGAGCTGGCGTATAATTAGCCTTTAAAGCAACAGCTTTATCTAACTTTTCCACAGCCTTAGTTATACTTTGAGCTGCATCAGCTTCTAATTTAGACTTCTTAGCTTCATCGGTTTCATTAGTTGCCTGCTGTCTATCCCGGTTAGCTGACAACAAATAAGCTTTGGCTAATTCTGTGTATAAAGCCGGGTTAGAGGGTTCTAAAACAACGGCTTTTTCAAAAGAATCTATAATCCAACTCTCAGCATCTCTAGCAAACAAGACTGTTCCCCTGTAAATAGAGCCTAAAGCTTCCCAATTAGCCACATTTGATTTAGTAAGTTCGGTGGCTGAACGAGCTGCTGCTATAGAAGAAGCTATATAAGACTGAATTTTCTGTAACTGAGTCTGCTTACCTTCATCTGAACCAGGTACTGGTTGAGAAGCTTCTTTATTGGCTAAAGTTAGCAAAACCTGGGCTAAACCTATGCGATAGGTATCGCGCCAAGGATTTAAAGTAACAGCCTTAACTAGTTCGTTGTAAGACTGATCCAATGTTTCCACTTGTCCGGCCGAGGTTTGAGCTTTGGCATAAGCCGCGTCAGCTAACCAAAACCTAACTCCGCCAAACCAAGCGCCAGCCGCAGCCAAAACAACTACAGCTAAACCAAAAGAAAACATAAACGAAGCTCGAGGTGAAGTCCGTAAAGACAAATCTCTGGTTTTATTACTGGCTAGTCCTGCTAAAATGGCTAATATTAGCCATAAATTGACAGATAAAACTGTATTGGAAAAATAAAATATATTACCAATTATTATAACAACCAAAGAAGTTACAGCCGCAGCTCGCAAATACCAATTGGAGCCTGATTTATCTTTAAGCAATTTCCAGCCTATATATAAAGCCATTAAAAACAAAGCTAAATAAGTCACTAAACCTAAATAACCAGTAGTAGCTAACAATTGAGCGAATTCCGAAGAGGCTTTATCAAACCTAAAAGCCCAAAAATTAGAATCATTAAAATTATCAGGCTTAAATTTGGAAAAACCGTATATAAAAGTCTCTGGACCTGTACCCAAAATTGGGCTAACCTTAGCGTTTTGTAAAGCAACCTTCCAGCTAGTAGCCATAGAAAGATTAACTTCTACTGGCACTGATACTTGAGTTAAAGCCGGAGTAGCTACTGGCCAAGCGATAACAGACAACAAAAGAGCCAAGGCTGGTAATAATGTCCAATTAAAACTGACTGGCTCATTTTTCCAAAAAATAAAGCCTAACCATAAAATAGTAGCTGCAATAAGACCTATCCAACCCAATTGATAATCAACTAAAAATAAAACTATTAAAGCCAAAACCGTAAAAATAAGAACCAAAATGCGACTAATCTTATTTTCAGCCGCCCGGCTTAAATATAAAGCCAAAGGTAAACTAGCCACCAAAACAACTGCCACGGCATTTAAAGAACCGCCCAAGGGTGTGAAACTTGATAAATTAGTCACTTCCCAAGGCAACCAATGCAGACCAACCAATTGAAGCAGTAAAATAAAAGCTCCCAAACCTATACCGCTAAGCCAGGAACCTAATAACCACAAAAGCTCTTTGGGACGATTAATAGACTGTAAAATAAGGAAATAAACTATTAAATAAGCTACCAGGCTTAATAAACCGCCATTAAATCGCCCATAAAAACCAAGCAATGAAGTAACCGGATCTATAGAAAAAATCGTAGCCAAAACTACTACTAAAAATAAAGCTAAAACCGCTAAGTTAAGCGGAGTTTTTACTAGTCTGACACTTTTAGTAACTACTGCCTTAACTAACCAAACTACCAATAAAATTAAAGACAAACCCAAAAGCAACAACTGCTTGTTAAATTCAAATATTTCAAAAGTCCAAGGCAAAAAAGTTATCGGCAATAAGAATAAAACCAGGCGCAATCCCCAATTTAACACTAAGTCAAAATAGCGGACTGAATCTCCGCTATTGGAAACTGCCGGAGTAACCGGCTGCGGGGCGGCCATAGATTGTGAAAAATCCATAGAGCAATATAAATGATTAGCTATTAAATGTTCGCCATAAGATTACGACGACTTAATAGAACTAGTATAGCAAATTTTTTTAAAAAACTAAACCGGATTTATTATCTTGAGCTTATTTTAAACAAACACTGATTAAACCAATGACCACTATCTAAACACCCTTCAGTCATTAATAATGACTGAAGGGTGTTTAGATAATTATTTTATTCCTATACCACTATTTCTATGCCCTCGATAGGAATCGAACCTATATCTTAGGCTCCTTAAAGCCCACATTCTATTAATTTCACCAATCATTTGCCCTCAAGAGGAATCGAACCTCTATTACAAGATCCGCCCCGTATAATACCAAATTGCCCTCGATAGGAATCGAACCTATATCTTAGGCTCCGGAAGCCCACATTCTATCCATTGAACTACGAGGGCATATCACGGGGTAAAGAATCTTGTTAACGAATCGCGACTTAAAGTCCTACTTGCCCCGTAATAAACTTTAGTTTTATACGGGGTCCTTTGAACGATGAGGGCAAATGAATAGTGGAATCCATTGTCGCCCTACGGGCGATCACCCGAAGGGTGAAACTACGAGGGCAAGATTAACACTATAACAGATTTGTCGATTTTAATTAAGGTATCACAAATAATCCATTGTCGCCCTACGGGCGATCACCCGAAGGGTGAAACTACTGTTTTTTAATAAATTCAGTAAAATTAGTCACATCTTCCGGCCGGCCAAAATCCATCCAATCCGACTGATTAAGAACTATGACTTTCATTTTTTCTTGATTGGCTAAAATTTTTACGGCTTCAGTTATTTCATACTCGCCCCGCTCGGAAATTTGTACCTGAGGAATAATTGGCCAAATAGCCGCGCTAAATTTATAAAGACCGGAGTTTATAAAACGTGAAGGTGGTTCATTTGATTTTTCAGCTATAGTTACCAAATGACCTGCTGAATCCGGTACCAACACTCCATATATCTGCGGATTATCATGGTCTACTCCGGCAATAGCTGATAACTCCCGAGTAGACTGAAGCCTTAGTAAATCAGCTGGCGTATAATAATTATCACCATTAAGTACCACTACCTGCTGGCCAGACAATTCTGGTGCCACAGCTTGTAGTGGCAACAAAGTTCCATATTTTTCTTCGCCCAATCTGGCGAATTGATTTATGATTTTTAGATTATAATAATTATCCTGTTGCTTTAACCAATCATAAACAGTTTGATGTTTATAACCAATTACCAAATAAATATCAGTAAAACCAGCCTGTTTTATATTGTCCAACAAATAAGACAAAAAAGGTCGGCCCGCCACTTCTATTAAATGTTTGGGCTTATCTTGGCCTAATTCTTTCATGCGGCTGCCCCGGCCAGCTGCCATAATAACCAAAGGAAGAGACATAATAAATAGAATTAAGAATCACGAATTAAGAATCACGAATTAAGAAAATACCATATTTTTCATAATTCTTAATTCTTTATTCTAACTTCTGGTTCCACTTTTAGCTTCCGAGACTATAACATGAGATAATAATTCCGCCAACCTTTGTCTAAACAGTTTAGACAAATAAAGACGGCTGTCACTTTCATGAAATTTTAATACCACGTCACTTACTACTACAGCGGTTGATCCGTCGCCCCGCCGACTAAAACGACCCCGACCTAACTTATCCATATAAAATATTTGAATCCTCTTAAACCAACCTTCCATATAATTACCCCAAAAACCAGCCAATAAAAATTCTCCCGACTTTTTAATGATCTCAAATTTTGGTTTAATTGAGAACGATAACTGTTCTAAAACCTTTTGACTATTGGGAAAATCCTTAATAAGTTGATTGTTTTGGCTGATAAACTTCAAATAAGAATTACTGTCATCGTAAATAGGTTGGGCCGCTAATAACCAAAATCGTAAATAAGGATCATCAGTATAGGACAAAGGCAGTAAATTTTGACCAGCCTGCGATACATAAAAACTTAAACACAAACGATTGTTTATTTTATAACCATGGCGACGCCAGCCTATCAAATGAATTACCAAAGATACCAGCCAACGCACAGTAAAAAGACGCTCTGATTTAGCTATGATAAAAAAATCTATATCACTGTCCTGCTGTGGGCCGTCCCAAGACATGGTATTAACCAAGGCTATTAAACGAACAAAGGGTAATTTAGCTAGTAACGAAGCGCCTAAAATGGCTCGGCGCCTCTTAATAATTGACCAGCGATTCTTTTGTAAACGTTGTTGTATTAAATTAACCCGGCCGGTTAAAAACCAAAATCCCCGGCTGGAATCAACCAGACCAACAGTTTTAAGATTGGTTAATACAATTAAAACATCAGACAAACCCGGTTGGGTTATGGTTGATTTATTTTCAACCCACAAATAAAACCAGCATTCCCACAAAGTCAGGGGCTGA
>JBMORS010000178.1:0-5237 GCA_049319925.1 Patescibacteria group bacterium
GAACGCCTCAATCACCTGAGGTGTTAATTTAGGAGCTGGACCGCCTTGCGGGGAACGGGAAAAAAACTGAAAGACTTCGCAGCCAACCTCAGCCGCCCGCTCCGGGGTCTTATCTACTCCGCCAGCGGCGGAAACATGGGAACCAAATAACATAACACTAAATACCTAATTTCAAATATCTAATTACAAATCAATAACCAAATATCAAATAACTAATTTGAATTTTGACATTGATTTGATATTTGTAATTTGTTATTTGAAATTTAAATTATAAAAGGTATACCACCCTTCTATAGTATACCTTAACAGATTTCAATTGTCGTCTGGACTAACTATTTTTAACCAATTTTTCCTTCAACCAATCTACAACTTTTTTATTAGTTAAATTGCTACGAACATAATCTTTATAATCATCAGTTTGCAAATCAGCCATCATTTTTGGATCATGTTGATAACTCTGCAGAATTTTTTTAAACTCCGCCTCTACTTCTTCTTTAGCAACCTCCAACTTGAACTGTTTAACAAATTGCCTGATTAAAAGTGCCACCTTAACCCGCCTAACCGCTTGAGGATTAAACTCTTTAAGCAAAGCATCCTCGTCTTTTTTTAAACTAGCTAAATAATCAACCCAGTTTAAACCGCGGTGCTCCAAGGAATGCTTAAGTTCGTGCACCATAGCCTTAGCCTCTCGGTCTACTAATTCCTCAGGCAAATCACCAAACTTAGCCACCTCTACCAACTGAGACAACATTTCTCTTTCTAAACGCATTTCAGCCTCGGCTGTTTTTTCATCCAAAATATTCTTTTTTATCTTATCCGTTAAATCAGTGGCCGAAGAAAAGTAACCCAATCCCTTGGCAAAATCATCATTAAACTCTGGCAAAGTTCTAGCCAAAACCTGCTTAACTTTTACTTTAACCTCGGCCAACTTGCCTGCCAAAGGCTTATGATAATCTTTAGGAAAAGTTATAGAAAAATTTTTCTCCTCACCAGACTTTAAACCCAACAAATTATCTTCAAAACCAGGCACCAATTGACCTTTACCAACTATGATTGAATAGTCATTTTGACTGCCCCCTTCTATAGCCACCTTATCAACCGATACTACAAAATCCATAACTACCCGATCATTAACTTTAACCGGCTCAAGCCCAGCTATTTCGGTAGCTCGATTGGCTCTTATTTCATTTACAACTTTGTCCACCTCTTCGGCACCAACAACGATCGACGATCTGACCAAAGATACTTTTTCCCATTTAGCCAAATCCACAGCCGGCAATTTGGCCACTTCCAAACTAAAAACAAAAGGTTCGGTTTTTTCTAAATGCAAAGTTGGCCGGCCAATAACATCCAAATTATTTTCTTCTACCACCTTGGGATAATATTCTTTAACGGCCGCCAATAAAGTTTCCTGATCAATTGTTTCGGCACCTAATTTTTGTTTAACAACTTCCAAAGGCACCTTACCAGGCCTAAAACCATCCACCTTATAATCCTGACTAATAGTTGCCACGGCTCGCTGACGCATTCTAACGACTTCAGCTTCGGTAAGCTCAAAAATTATTTTTAATTTACCACCTTTAATCTCCTCTATAGTATGCTGCATGATAATAAATAATTAAAAAGTAAGAGATAAAAGCAAGAGAGTAAAAGCCCTTACTTAAACCTCTTACTCTCGTTTAGATTTAAATTACTTTAAATTAGAAAAGCTACTAACAACAAAGCCACCACGTTTAATATCTTAATCATTGGGTTAATGGCCGGACCGGCTGTATCCTTATAGGGATCGCCTACTGTATCACCAGTCACAGCTGCTTGGTGAGCCAAGCTGCCTTTGCCGCCAAAATTACCAGCCTCAATATACTTTTTGGCGTTATCCCAGGCCGCGCCACCTGTAGTCATGGAAATAGCCACAAACAAGCCCGTTACTATGCTACCTACTAATAAACCACCCAAAGCTTCTGGGCCCAAAATAAACCCTACTAATAAGGGCGCTACCACCGGCATTAGAGCGGGCAAAATCATTTCTTTAAGAGCACTCTTAGTTACAATATCAACAGCCTTGCCATAATCCGGCTTAGCAGTTCCCTCCATAATACCGGGTATTTCCTTAAACTGACGCCGAACTTCTTCTACTACCTGACCAGCCGCTTTGCCAACCGCTTCCATAGAAAAGGCCCCAAACAAATAAGGTAATAAACCGCCGATGAATAAACCAACTAATACTTTAGGATCATCCAATAAAAAACGAATTGTCACGCCACGATCAGCAAACTCTTGAACATAAGCGGCAAATAAAACCAAGGCCGCTAGTCCAGCTGAACCAATAGCATAGCCCTTAGTAACAGCCTTGGTAGTGTTACCTACCGCATCTAAAGGATCGGTTATATCTCGAACCTCCTTGGGTAAATCAGACATTTCGGCAATACCACCGGCATTGTCCGTAATTGGACCGTAAGCATCTATGGTAACTATTATGCCGGTTAAAGATAACATGCTCATAGCGGCCACGGCCACGCCATATAAACCAGCCAAAGAGTAAGCGGCCATAATAGCAGCAGCAATTACTAGCACTGGCCAGGCCGTTGACTTCATGGAAATAGCCAAACCGCGGATAATATTGGTACCGTGTCCAGTAGTAGAAGCTTCGGCAATGGATTTAACCGGACTATAACTAGTAGAAGTATAATATTCAGTAATCAAAACCAATAAAGCCGTTACCACCAAGCCGATCAAACTGGCTAAATAAACAGAAGTCACACTGTACAAACCATTGCCTGGCAACAAAGACTCAGTAACAAAATAAAAACCAACCGCTGCTAAAAGTCCTGCTAATATCAAGCCTTTGTAAAGAGCGGCCATAATCTTCTGACTGCCAACTGCTAATTTTATAGCTAGACTTCCCAATAAAGAAGCTAAAACCGATACCCCGCCTAAAGCCAATGGGTATAATACGGCGTTGTCAAAATTTTTAAAAACTAAAGAACCAAGCAGCATAGCAGCCACGGCTGTTACCGCGTAAGACTCATACAAATCAGCCGCCATACCAGCACAATCACCCACGTTATCACCCACGTTATCGGCAATAACTGCTGGATTCCTAGGATCATCTTCGGGAATATTACTTTCCACTTTACCAACTAAATCAGCACCCACATCAGCCGCTTTGGTATAAATACCGCCACCTAACCGAGCAAAGACCGAAATCAAACTACCACCAAAACCCAAACCAATCAAAGCTGACAAATCGCCGTTTGATAACCAATAAAATCCAGCTACACCCAAAAGAGCCAAGCCAACTACCAAAAGTCCGGTTACTGCTCCGCCATTAACAGCCACGGCAAAGGCTTTGCTAAGTCCACTTTTAGCCGCCTCAGCTGTCCGTACGTTGGCTCGCACCGAAATATTCATACCAATAAAACCAGCCAAAGCCGAAAGAACCGCTCCCACCAAAAAAGCCAAAGCGGTCGACCAGTTCCAAAAAATACCTAACAGAATAAATAAAACTGCCGCTATCCAAGCCACGGTGCGATATTGTCTTTGTAAATAAGCCTTGGCACCAGCCTGAATAGCCGCGGCAATAGCTTGCATTTTGGCTGAGCCGGTTGGCAATTTTAAAACCCGACTCATCAACCATAAACCATAAGCTATGGTTATAACTGAAGCTAAAACAGCAAACGTTAAATAGCTATACATAGTATAATTATTAAACTATTAATTATTTTCTTCCGAAGAACTAGGCTTCGGCTCTAAATTATTATCTTCAACCGCTGGCAAATCTGTCTGGTCAACATTCTCAACCACTTCAACCGATCCAGAAGTCACCTCTGTCTCTCCAGCAACCTCTTCAACAACAGGTTCTACTGGACCAGACACACTACCAATAATGTCTATTTTCCAACCAGTTAACTTGACAGCCAAACGAACGTTTTGACCGTTTTTACCAATTGCCAAAGACAATTGATCTTCCAAAACTTCTACTTTGGCACTGTGGTTGTCTTCATCCAAGGCAACTGATTGAACTTTAGCTGGCGCCAAAGCCGCCGAAATAAATTTAATAGCATCGGCTGACCATTCTATTATATCTATTTTTTCACCACCCAGCTGACTAATAACCGTTTGTACACGAATACCGCGCTGACCGACACAAGAACCTATCGGATCAACGTTTTCCTCTTCAGTAAAAACAGCTATCTTAGTTCGGCTACCAGCTTCACGGGCCACGGCTTTAATCTGCACTACACCAGTAGCTATTTCCGGAACCTCTTGGATAAACAATTGCTTAACTATTTCCGGATGAGTCCTGGAAACAATAACTTCAGGACCGCGAGCAGCCGCATTAACAGCCACTAAATAAACTTTAAATCTGGCACCCACCGCATAGTGCTCGCGAGGGATTTGTTCGCTATGAGGCATAACCGCCACGGTGTGTCCTAAATCTACAAAAACCGTCCGACCTTCCACACGTTGAATAGTGCCTATTAAAACCTGACCCTCTTTATCTTTATATTCAGAAAAAACTACTTCTCTTTCGGCTTCTCTTAACCTTTGGATAATAACCTGCTTGGCGGTTTGAGCAGCCATACGACCATAATCAGCCGGCACCTTTAATTCGGTTTTTATTTCATCTCCCACCTGCAATTCGGGGTTTTTGGCTTGAGCGTCAGTTAATAATATCTCTTTACGCTCATTAATGGTTTCTTCCCCTTCCTCGGGCCCGGCCACCACTGTTTTAATATCAAATACCCTGGAATCACCGGTTACGGGATCAAATTCCACTTTTATATTTTCGTTTTTCTGGCCGAAATCCTTGCGATAAGCAGCTGCCAGCGCCTGCTCAATGGTTTCCACCACAGCTGATACGGGAATATTCTTTTCCTCGCAAATCTGCTGAATGGCCATTAAAATTGGTGAATTTTGCATAAATTAATTATTCATTTAGACTTTTTATATTTTACTACAAACCGGCTAATTTAATCGACTAATCTTATAAACTCGCCTGGAGTAAAAAATAACTAGGTTGCTTAATAAAGCACCTAGTCTTATTTAAAGATTAATAAAATAAAACCAATCTGTCAAACTAATTAAACCGGAAAAACTTTTATCTCTTTCACCTGCCCAGACTTAAATAAAATAACCGCCACTACTAACAAACTTATCCGCTGCGGCCAGTTAGGGTGCTGTAAAACAAAAGACTGGGCTGATAAATTTAATTTATTTATTTTAAGGCCGTTAAC
>JBMORS010000179.1:0-5182 GCA_049319925.1 Patescibacteria group bacterium
TACCTACTGCCGCTATCCGCAGCTTGGCTTATGGAGCATAAGCCAAGCGAGGACTCTAGCGGCGATTCTTTGTGTTACTTTCTTTAAAGAAAGTAACAATCATATGTATTTAATTTGATACTTCTCTAAGAGAAGTATCACAAGAGTCGCCATCAGAATTTAAGCCCCTACAGTGCTCGTTGCGGCCGGTACTCGCGCTATGCTAAGAGGTCACAAACACGCGCTCGTTATACCCGGCCGCAACTTCCGCTCTGTTACGCGGCTTAAATATGATGGCTGGTTATTTGTTTTAAATCCTAGAGCGACGGAAAGGATAAAAATATCACCCGTTTCTGATGAGAAGCGGGTGATAGAGTATAAGTTGTTAGAAATAATTTTACTATTCAATTTCAAAACTTATATTTACTCGTACGACTATTTCTTGACTGCCAGCCTCTACTTGAGGAGCTACTACTTTAGCTGATTCCGTATAAGCCATATCTTGGCTTAGATAACTGCGGTAGGGAGTAGGTGAATTAATATTTTCGGAAAAGGTTCTGACTTTGCCTAAATTTACTCCGGCGGCTTCAGCTAGATCAGCGGCTTTTTGTTTAGCTTGGGCAATGGCCTTAAGCCTAGCTTCGTTTTGTAATTGTTCCGGATTATCTACCGTAAAGTTAAGTTGACCGATTTGATTGGCGCCTTTTTCCAAGGCACCACCCAAAGCCTGGCTGGCTTTGTCCAGTTGTCTTATTTTAACTTCGACAGTTTGGTTCAATTCATAGCCGTCAAAAATTTGTTTGCCGGTTTCTGGGGCGTAACTGTAAATAGGTCTTAAATTATAAGCCGTAGTTTTGATGTCTTTTTTGTCAATATCCAGGCCTTTTAGATAGCTAATAATTTCGTTCATTTTTTTAGTACTGTCGTTTTGTACCGCTGCCACGGTTTGGGCTCTATTTTCCAGCCCCAAAGAAATTATAGCCACATCAGGTATGGCAGTTACTTTACCTTCGCCGGTTATGCTAATGGTATCGTTGGTGCTTCTGGGGTTTTGCCAATGAGCTAAGTCTTGGTAAGACAAGCCGGCCTGAAAAATTTTATGAATACTCAAAGCCGCCAGCCAAATTATGACTAGTAGCCCCAGGGCAATTTTCAGTTTGCCTGGCAAATGGACACAGGAATCATTATCCATATTTTTTATATTAATAATTAGGACTTCTATATTATAGCTTACGATTCAATTTAAGATTAGTAACACTTTGCCTAAAATACCAGGCCTTGGTTATAATTTGTAAATAAGGCAGTGTTACTTTTCTTTAAAAGAGGCGTATAATTAGTTAGAATTCTTTATTATTTAATAGCTCTGGCGGGTAAACCCGGCCAGGCTCTAAAAGGAGATTTTTTATGGAGCAGGTTAATTCAGCCAGTTCTTGTTGCCCAAGCTGGCGGAGCCCTAAGACTATTCTTAGTCTAGTGGGTTTAATTTTACTGGCTGGCGTTTTGGTGCTGGCTTTGTTAAGGGATAGGTTTGTTAATCAGCCGCAATGGCAGGTTAATGTAACAGGTCAGGGTCGGGTTAGCTATCAGCCTGACGTGGCCAATGTTACTTTGGGAGTGCAAGTGGATAAAGTAGCTACAGCCGCCAAGGCCTTGCAAGAGCTTAACGATAAGATGGCTAAAGTTATAGCGGCTGCTAAGGCATCGGGTATTGATGAGACTAATATTCAGACTCAGTCTTATTATCTTAATCCGCAGTACGATTATAAAGATGGTGTTACTATACCTTCTGGTTATAGTGCCAATCAACAGTTGGTGGTTAAAGTTAATGAGATTGCCGGCGATAGTAGTAAAGTAGCCAAGGTAATTGCCGCCGCTACCGAAGCGGGCGCTAATCAAGTGGCCGGTGTTAGTTTTGAAGCTTCTAATTTAGAAGATTTAAAAGAAGAAGCTAGGCTTAAGGCGATTGCCGATGCCAAGACTAAGTCGGTTAAATTGTCTGCCGCTGCCGGCGTGGAACTGGCTGAAGTGGTAGGTTGGTGGGAAAACCTGATTCAGGTGCCTGGTCAACCAACGCCTTACTATGACGGCAAAGGCGGCATGGGTTCAGCTGTTTCGCCGCAGTTGCCAGCTAGTAATCAGGAAGTTGTTATAGAAGTGAATTTGAATTACAAGATTAAATAATAAGTAATAATTGGTTTTTAGATTTTAACCCCTTCTTTTGCAAAAGAAGGGGTTACTTTTTGGTGTTTGCTTCGTAGGTTATATTAGAAGGCTGTTTAAATAATTAAATTAAAATGCTATGCTAAAAAGACTAAAAAGCTTTAGTTGGTTCGAGCGGGGATTTATATTTGATAGTCGACCCAATTATTTAAAATATGGCTTAACATGGAAGCAGTTGAACAAAACAACCAGATCGTTAGCCGGGCGCAACAGGGCGACTTAGGCGCCTTTAGCGATCTTTATGACGAGTATTTTAAAAAAATATACGGTTTTATTTATTATCGAACCAGGCATAAAGAAGTTAGTGAAGATTTAACCAGTTTGGTTTTTATGAAAGCCTTGGAGAAACTCTACCAGTATAAGGCAGACAAAGGGACTTTTTCGGCTTGGCTGTATCGTATCGCTCGTAATACCCTTTATGATCATTGGCGCACCAGTCGGGCTACGGAAGACATAGACTTAGTAGGAAATTTAAGTTCCCAAGACAATCCAGCTAAAGAGGCGGCTAATAATATCGCTTTGGAACAGGTGCAGGGTTATCTAAATAATTTATCTAAAGAGCAGCGTGAAATTGTTTTATTAAGATTATGGGATGGTTTGTCTTATGAGGAGATTGCCCAGGTGACTGGTAAAAGCTTAGCCAGTTGTAAAATGTCTTTTAGTCGAACTATGGCCAAAATCAGGCAGGAATTTCCATTAGCATTTTTTTACTTAACGATTTTGAGTCAAATTTATCGGGGCTAACATTATGGAAAATATATATCATCAAATCTTAGAGGAAATTTATCAATTAGAACCTGGTTTACGCAAAAAGGAGGGAGAGTTGATTAAAATTTTACAGGCGCTTATGTCCGCTCGCCCGAACCTGGTGATGGATGAAAACTTTAAAAATAAATTAAAAAGTGATTTATTGGAAAAATTTGCCAGTCGGTCAACTGGTTTTTGGTCAACTTATTTTGGGGCTATTACTTCTTATGTTAAATCGCCGCTGGTCAGCTGGAGTTTTAGCGGCCTTTTATTGTTGATTATTTTAGTGATTCAATTTGTGCCCAAGTCGGCCGGGCCGATTAGTTTAGGTAATCTGGCAGCTTTACCAGATCAGGCTTTTGGTTCTTTGCTTGGCCAGTCGGTTAATAATCAGGTTTTAGGTTTGGGTGGCGGCGGTGGTTTGGGCACAGCTACGGCGCCGGCCGCGGAAATTTTAGGCAACGATAGCTCGATTAGCGCCAAGTCTTTAATTTATCCTAGTCCTTATCCAGACCGGTCGACTGTTAAGTATTCCTACCAAGGTGAGGTTTTAGATGATTTACCAGGCAAGCAATCGGTTTGGCAATATCAACCATCTTCCAGCCATAACTCGGTTAGCGGATTGCTTGGTCAATTAGGTGGTTTGCCTTTGGACTTAAAAAAATTTAATGATTTATCTTTGCAATCCTGGTCATTGTCTCAAAATAAACAATTTGGTTATATAATCAGCTGGAGCGCCAGTGAAGGCCAACTGTCTTTAGGTGAGAATTGGGCTTATTGGCCGCATCCGGAAGCCAACTGCCGTGACGAAGCTTGTGTTACACAGTATAGAATTAAGGAAAATCAGCTATTGCCCGATGAAGAATTGGTAGCCATTGCCAATAAATTTTTGTCCGATATAGGGTTTGATTTATCTGATTACGGTCAGCCAATGGTTAATAAGGATTGGCAAAGACTGGCCAGCCAATCAATGCCTGGTCAAGAAATTTATTATCCAGATGTTTTGACTGTTTTGTATCCTTGGCGTTTGCAGGCTAAGGAAGTATATGAATTAGTTGGCGGCAGTCCAATTGGTTTGACTGTTAGTATTAGCTTACGCAGCCTGCGAGTGACTGGTTTATGGGGCGCTCAGCTTAACAGTTTTGTTAGTTCGGCTTACGAAACAGAAACCGATTTCAATCGTTTATTAGAACTAGCACTTAAGGGTGGTTGGCAAAATGATATTTATTATATTATGGAATCGAATCAGTTGGGTGGGAACGTGGAACTTATAACTCCTAAGTTAATTTACGCTAAATGGTGGCAACAAAAAGAAAACAGCGGACAGTTTTTGTATGTGCCAGCCTTATTGTTTCCGATTAATGTTAAAGATGGCGATTCAAATCAATTAAATCAACCAGGAGTAGTGGTGCCTTTGGTTAAAGAATTAGTTGATCAGGCTTTGGCTAACAATAACCAAAAGACTAGGCCAACGCCTCAGCCTGTACCTATGATTGAGCCGTTCACAGGTTCGGCTACGGAGCCGGCTATTTTGCCCAAAATTGATTCGCCCAACCGTTAGTCAGTTGAAATTTAAAAAATTATTTTAATAAAAATTAACCCCTGTTTTATTTTTGTATAAAACAAGGGTTAAGGTATTAGTTCCAATTTTTTAAGAACCTCTAGTGTTATTTGCAAATTTTGCTCCTTGCTTTTTTGGTCCGTGTTTATTTTTAAAATACGGGCAGCTAGAAGAGACATTTTTTGATAAGTTTTATTTATCAAATTAATTTGCAATACAGAATGGCGTTTTTCAGCGGCAGACAGTTTTTTCATTTTTGACCTCTTGGCTAACCTTTTTAATTGTTTTTTAACTGAACAGCATATTAATATGGTAAGAGTGGGTTCTAATAATTTAGCAAAGTCATTATCTTTTATTTTTACACCCTGACAAGAATGGCTAACCAGGGTGTCTAAGTAGTATCTATCTAATATAATAGACAGGCCTTGACTTAGTTTATGCTGAATAATGTTGGAGAGGTGCTTATTTACCTTAAGGTAAAATTTATACCTGTCTTCTGGAGTACCGTGTTTTTCCAAACTATTCCTCTCCCGCCAAAATTGTTTAGGCGGGGATTTTAAATAAAGCCAGCCTAGGTGATTGGCTAAATTTTTGGCCAGGCTGGTTTTGCCAGCTGCGTTTGGTCCAACTAAAGCCAAAAATACGGCCTTGGTCTTTTTCATTGTTAAGCTCCGT
>JBMORS010000180.1:0-5148 GCA_049319925.1 Patescibacteria group bacterium
TATTCTGTTGATAGAATATACTACTCTTGGTTTGGTCGTGATGTAATTTACATAACGGCGCGCCATTATTTACATCCCATAAAGCGGCGCACTCATATGCCTGGACTGCGTTCGTTATCCCATATTTACGCACAATAGAATAAAATGATTCATATCTATGGTCAACTTCTATATTTTCTGTTGAGTCACAAATAACGCACTTTCTGCCAAATTTTTCTAGCACACCTTGTCGCCATTTGTGATATTGAGGCATTGCTTCTATTTCTTTTCTCAGTTGTCGATATTGATTTATTTCAGCTTCCTTTACGCGTTTATGCTCCAATTCCCTTTGCTGTTTCTCGCACACTCTTTCCTCTCGAGTAATTCGTTCCCTTTCTTCACGAGCAATTCTATCTTCTTCTCTCTGTTTGCGTCGCTCCTTAATATTTATTGGACTCGTGTAGTGCTTCCAAATACTAATAATTACTACCACAGAAATAATACCGCCGATGATATATAAAATTGTATTTGTTTGTTCTTGACGTTTCTGTTCCGCTTGTCTATTTATAGCTTGCTCAATTGCTATCTTCCTATTATTAAAAATAGTTGCAATTTGGTTTTCAAGTTGTGATTTTCTAAGTAGATCAGCTTGATTCAGATTACCCTTTTCTTCTAATGTAATTATTTGCGTTGCAAGGGGGGCTAATTTTTCAAATATTTCATCGTTCATGTATGCGTCTTCCCAATCAATACCTCCTGGGTAAGACCCTGGTGTATTGGCTCTAAAATCAAATTTTTCAGCATAACAGTAAATTTTTTCAACGGGATTACGTTCGGCAAGCAGTCTTTCGGGCGAACAAAGATACCATGCATACGTAAAATTAATATTTAACAGAAAAACAATCCCTACAATAAAAAAGGTTGTTGTGTATTTAAAAATTTTTGATTTCATAACACCATAAAATTATCTAATTAAACCGTTAACTTGAATCTTCAATGCCTTGACTTCCAAAAACAAAAAGTTTCATGATAACGTAGAAGACCTCGTAGCCGCGGGACACGTATTCAAAATGGTGCCGGAGAGAGGACTCGGCTTCGCCTCTCGTCGTGCCGTCGCACTCCTCGGGCTAGCCACCGCCTTGTGGCCACGCGGACGCGGGGCAACACTGCGGCGTTCGAGTCCTCAGCCAAACAAATGTTTGGCTGTATAATTATTAATATTTGGTGCCGGAGAGAGGACTCGAACCTCCACGGGGTTACCCCCACTAGGTCCTAAACCTAGCGTGTATACCAATTTCACCACTCCGGCTAATTAAAGGTCTCATCAACCTTCTTAATCTGCCATATTGTAGCAATTTAGCCAAGAGGTCTATAATAAGTATAATTAAATCTTAATTTTAATCCTATGGAGGGTAGGACCAAATTAACCATGGTTAGCGTTTTGTTAATTAACTTAACAGCGCTTTTTTTATTACCTAAAATCGGACAAACCGCTCCCGATTACCCGGTAATAAACCAAGTACAAACAACCGGCGGCGAAGGTAAAACCACCAACGACTTTATAGAATTATTTAATCCAACTGATCAGGATATTGATCTGCAGGGCTATCGTTTGGTAAAAAGAACCGCCAGTGGCACATCTGACACCACCATAAAATCTTGGACAGAAAGTACTATTATTAAATCCGGTGGCTTTTATCTATGGGCTCATTCCAATTTTACTGATATCTCTACTGTAGCTGACATAACCACCAGCCAAACAATTTCCGATAATAACGGCATAGCTTTAAGGCAAGGTGCTAATGATACTGGCCAAATTATAGACAGCCTGGCCTGGGGTACAACTAATAACGGTCTGGCTGAAACAGCCCCTTTTGCAGAAAATCCTGCTGCCAACCAATCTCTTTTACGTAAACAAACTAGTGTTGGTAATCGCCAGGACACCAACAACAACAGCAGCGATTTTAGTTTAACCAACTCTTTACCCCATAATTCACTTAGCCTAATTGAAACAGCGGCCGCGCCAGCGGCACCGACCCCGCCACCAGCGCCAATAATAATTTATCAACCCGCCCCTCTGCCAACAGTCCAACCCGGCGAAGTGGTTATAAATGAACTAATCAGCGATCCAATTGAAGGCAACGAGGAATGGGTAGAAATTTATAACCGCACCAATCGAACAATTAATCTATCAGATTTTTCTTTAAGCGATGGCAGTAATGCTAAAACTTATTTAAGCGGCACTTTAGGTACTAGCGATAGTAGTCGTTTTTATGTCATTCGTTCTCCCAAAGGCAATCTTAATAACAACGGCGATATTCTTATACTCCGCTATCAAGAAACCATTATCGATCAAATAAGTTACGGCAATTGGGATGATGGCAACACTACCAACAACGCGCCAGCCATAACCAAATCTTACAGCCTAGGCCGACTGCCAGACGGTTTGGATAGTGATAATGACAAAAATGATTTTATAAAAATGGAACCAAGTTACGGACTAGCTAATAAATTGCCTTTAACCAATTTGTTTAACGACGAAACAACAAATGAATCACCTAAAGATACTATTCAATTTAATGAAATTTACCCTAACCCACCACTAGATGATGCGTCCGAATTTATAGAATTATTTAACCCGACTGATCAATCCATAAATTTAGATAACTGGCTATTAAACGACAATCTTTTTTCTTACACCATCAACCAACAATCTTTGCCAACCACTATTATAAAAGCAAAAGATTTTTTAGTGCTGCCCCGAACTATTACCGGATTAATACTAGATAACACTGGTTCAGAAAAAATTACTTTAACTTCCTTGGATAAAACTACAAAAATCTCTATCAGTTATCAAGGTCCGGTTAAAGAAAACACCAGCTACGCCCGTAAAGCCGACAACACTTGGGCTTGGACAACCAAACCTACGCCCAACCAAATAAACACCATAGAGCTAATAAACCAACCACCTGTTTTAGCCTGGGATATACCCAAAACCGGACGGACCGGACAAATTTTAGTCTTTGATGCTTCGGACAGCTGTGACCCAGAAAAAGATAATTTGTCCTTTTTATGGGAATTCGACGATAATTCAACTAGTAATCTAACTACACCCTCTCACGCTTATGTTGAACCTAAAAAATATACAATCAAACTCACCCTTACCGACCAATCCGGATTAAAATCCGAACAAACCCAAACTATAAACATAACAGCTGATTTAATGCCTAAAGTGGCGGGCTTAACCAGTGGGCCTATCTTACTAACAGAAATAATGCCCAATCCGGTAGGAAACGACAATGAAGAATGGTTAGAATTATACAATCCCAGTTCAACTACGGTTAGCACTATTGGTTGGCAAATAATTAATAATTCACAAACTATAAATTTACCTGACCTATCTATAGAACCCAATAGTTATTTAATTGTAGACAAAATAACACTAAAAAATAATTTATTAAACAAAGGTGGCAAAATAATTCTTAAAAATAATCAAGAAACAACTTCTTCTTTAAACTATGGGCCAGCTAAAGAAGGATTGTCCTATGCTTTTTTAAACCAAGCCTGGCAGTGGACTAATTTTCCCACACCCGGCGAAGATAATTTAATAGTAACGGAAGACCAAAACAAAACAGTCGTAGAAAACATTTCTTTGTCTGATGTAAAAAATATGGACAGCGGTGACAAAGTTAAACTACAAGGTCTAGTAGCGACCGAACCTAATACTGTGGCCAAAAACATTTTATTTTTACACGGTTCTGGCTTGCAAGTCAGTTGGTCAGATAGTGTTAACTTACCACTAATAAAAACCGGCGATTTAATAAGTTTGCAAGGAAAAATTTCTCGTAGCGAAACCTATGGCACCAGATTATTAGTTTCCAAAAATGATCCCATAGAAATTTTATCTCACCAAACAGAACCTATCCCCAAACAAATTAATTTAAATGATCTAACCGACGATATGGAAGGTGAACTTATAACAGTAACCGGTTCAATTAACAAACGCAGCACCAGCCAATTTACTATAGAACAAAACGACGACCAAATTACCGTACTACTAAAAAACAAAGACCTAATTTGGCCTAAACTGTCCCTGGGTGACCAAGTGACTGTGACTGGTTTTGTTGCCCAATCTAAAACCGGCCTTAAATTGTGGGCTAAATCTCCAGAGGATATAATAATTACCCCCCAAATGCCAATTGAACAGACCAGCCAAACGGAAATAAATCTAACCAAACAAACTGACAACCAGTTGGGTTATATTTTTCTGACAATTATCATAATCGGCCTGGGAATCAATCTAGTTTGGCAAAAATATAAACTGCCGCCAATTAAAGAATTAATCAAACACTGGTTAAAAAATAAATAAAGGTTAACTGTGTTTCTAGTTAGCCTAAAACATTTTAATTAATTAACCTACAAATAATATCAAAAGCTTTTTCTTTTTCTGTTATTAATTTGATTCTATATCTTTTAACTAACTGCCTCATAGTTTCACCGTCGCTTATTTCATCCAAAATAGATTTATCTTTTAGCGTCAGGTTAAAACTCTTTTCGCTTGGTACATTAATAATAAGATTGACTAATCTTTTTTTAATAAGATCTTCCATTCTTACACAATCAGCAAACTTAATATCATTCTTTTGACTAAACTTGGAAACTCCAACCACTCCTGGAACATTATTTTTGTTTAAATAATTCTTAGTACCAAAAGTGGCGTATATCGATCTACCGTTTTTTAATACTAATGAATGAATAAGCGGCTGAAAATACAATTTAGAGTCGTCTGATAAACTAATAAAGATATTTGTAATATTTTCTAATTTAATTTTACCCATTCTTTCCTCCTCAGGGTTTTTGTTAAAGAAATTTTATTTTAAAAAAATTCCCACCGCTTGGAAACGGTGGGAATTAAATAGAAAAATCTAAAAATGCTTGCTTAGCCGATTTATTGCCGGCTGTTATTTTATTTTTTACTCTATAACGAACTTTCATACTGTTACACATAATAATACCAACAAAAATAAAGTCAAGGCTATAAATAAAATATCCCGCACCTTAGTACGAGATACTTTATTTGGGCGAGGAGGGACTCTCCCTCGCTCCGCTCGGGCACCTGGGCGCTGCACACCGCCCCACGTTCGCGGGGCTCTCGCGCCCTTCGAGTCT
>JBMORS010000181.1:0-5129 GCA_049319925.1 Patescibacteria group bacterium
GCTTATTATTTTGACGGACAATTAATTATTCATCAGCCGTCTTTTAAAATTAAACCACTTAATACTACCGGCGCGGGTGACAGTTTTGGCGCTGGCTGGTTAGCTGGCTATATGTATTCCCAGGGCGATATTAGGCAGGCCATGCTTTGGGGTATGCGCAATGCCACAGCTGTTATAAAAACCATTGGCGCTCAAAATGGATTGTTGGGTTTAAAACAGATAAAAAAATAATTTTATCTTTGTGACAAAACCAAAGATTAAACTATTAGATGAAACAAATATTATAGATTATTTGCGGATCAAGTCTAGCTATTTGCCGTTTTCTGTCAGCCAAATTAAATCCGTTAAAATAGTTGATAAATACAGTAATAGTAATTTTTTGTACAAAATTATTGTTAGTCAGGGTAAAAAAACTTGTAATTATTTTTTAAAACAAGCTTGGCTTTATAATAAACGAAGTTTTTTATCCGGCCAGCCAATGGCGGTAGATACTAGTCGTATTATCGGTGAGGTTTATTTGATTAGTTATTTAAATAAATTATGGCCAGCAGGCGTTGTGCCCAGGGTATATTTTTTTGATAAACAGGTTAAAGCTTTTTTAATGTCAGATGTTTCGAAGGGAGGTAAGTTATTAATAGATGAATTTAATAAAAATAAAGTCCACCCAGAAATAGCTTCTACCTTGGCTAGGCTATTAGCTATGTTGCACACTAAAACTTATAAAAAAAATATTAAAATAGGAAGCAGTAAGTCTTATGAAAAAAAGATGAAAAATTTTTTATTCGGTAAAAAGTGGTGGGGCTATGCTTTAGGTAAGTTTTTTAAGCAACGGGAGATAAATAATTTTTATAAAGAAGTTAAAAAAAATTCTAATAGTCTAGTTTGGGGAGATCCGATAAATCGTAATATATTTGTTAAAATTAAAAATCAGGTTAGTTTGGTTGATTTTGATTTTGCTATTAATTACGATCCCATGGTTGACTTAGGAGTTTTACAAGCTCATTGGTTATGGATGAAAGAAAAAGGCGGTTACAGATTAAACCGTGATTGCCAGAGATTTTTAAACAATTTTGACAAATACTATTGGCCGGCTTGGGAAAATATTTTATCAGCTAGGCAGTTAAAAGAATATAAAAACCGAGCCGACAGGTGGAGCGGGCTTTATTTGTTATCACGTACTGACGGCCGATCTGGTTCTTATTTTAAACAATGGCCGGCTTGGGAAAAGCGGGTGCGCAAATTAGGCTTGGAGTTGTTTGGAAAAACAGAAATTTATTAATTATTTTCTAATTTTTGTTCAGAAGTAACAAAGTCTGTTATAGCTTCTATTTCGTTTAAAGAGAATTTTTTAAGCCAGGTTGGGGGATTATTTTGTAACTCTTTGGCAAACGTTTTTAGCCAAGCTTCTTCTTGATCCTCGAGTCCAGATTTTGATTTATTAATTAAGTCTGGTTGGTTTTCTTCCCAACCTACTAGGGCAATTGGTTTTGGTTTATCGGAAGTTAAATTAAAGGCCAGGGTGGATAGTAAATGAGCTCTGGTTCCTTTGGTACCTGGAAAAAATATAAAAGATTTAGAATTAGCTAAAAACAATCCCATACGTAAAGCCCAAGCTGTGTCTTTAACTTGCTGGTCAGTTGGATTCTCATTTTTAAAAAGTTCTTTGGCTATATCTGCACAATTAACAGCTTCTACTGTTTGTTCGTCAAATTTATTGGTTCGGCCGTCAGCTACCATTTCATGAGGATTGATTTTTATGCCAGATTGTTCAAATACTTTAACAAAGCCACCATAAGCACCTACGTTAGCTTGCCAGCCTTTATTTTTTAAAGATTCACCAATGGTTAAAGCCGCTTCTTTCATCTCTGGTTGTGGATCTTGATCCCCTTGGACAAAAGTATGTTTTTCGTGGTTTAGTTTGTATAATTCTTGCATATTTATTAGTATTAGTAATATTCTTTAAGTATATCAAAACTTAAGTGATTGTCGATTTATGAATAAAATAATAGCTAAAATTGCTTGGCAGGGTGATATCTTAAGATTTGGTCATTTTACCAACGCTTCGGGTGGAACTTTTCCGCTTTTACCTGACCCACGTTGGCTTTTTACTAATCCGGAATATTTAAAGATAATAGCTGAAGAGTTGAGCAAGTTTATAAAAGAAAAATTACCGAATGTGAATACTGTGGCCGGAGCGTCAACTGCGGGCATACCTTTAGCCACGGCTGTTTCTTTGCAAACTGGATTGAAAATGATTTACGTGCGTAAAGAGGGAAAGGGATATTCCAGTAATCAAACAGTAGAGGGCAAATTGGATAAAAATATGGTGGCTGTGATATTGGACGATTTTAATGTTAAAGGAAAAGGTAAAAATGTCCATATTCAAAATTTATGGGCTAACGGAGTAAGTTGTAGTGATGCTTTAACTGTTTTTGATTGTGAATGTGAAATGGTGCCTTGGTTTGCTGATAATAATATAAAAGTAAATTGGCTATTGACTGTTTCTGAATATTTTAAATATGGTTTGGACAATAATTATATTTCTAAAGAGTTATACGATTTAGTTTGGGATGTTTATAAGAATGATAATTTTATGAATTGGAATCCAAAACAGGATAAATGGAAACAAATTATGTCGTTAGCTAAAAAAGAAGGTTTTAAGTTTTTGGGTGAATAATTTATGGTACCGTCAATTAAATATCCCAAACATAGTTTGATGCCATTATTTGTTAAAAAAGATTTAATGATTTTTGGCAGATTCTGGGCTTCGTTTGGTGTTATTCAACCAGTTTTTGCTAGGACTAGAAGAATTTTTTCAGATCCGAATGCTAACAAAAAAATTTCGTTTGCTATAGGAAAATTAGCTAAGCAGTTAAAGGTTGATTTATTAGGTGGTTGTGAAACAGCTGGCATACCATTAAGCAGCGCCGCTTCAATATTATCCGGTATTCCAGCTGTTTATATAAAAAAACAAGCTAAAAAACATGCTACTAAGCAGGCTATTGAAGGTGAATTTAAGCGAGGGCAATCCATATTGGTGATAGATGATGCTATTGGTGACGGCCGTTCTAAAATAGAATTTGTTAAAAATTGTTTAAAAGCTGGTCTTAAAGTAAAAGGAGTAGTTGTAGTTATGGATACCTCTGTTAAACCGTTGCCTTACTTTAAAAACCATAACATATCGGTTTATAGCTTGGTTAGCTACAATGATTTTATGGCAGCTTATTTAAAGAGCGGAAAAATTACTAAAAATTTTTACGACTTGGTAGGAAATTATTTTAATGAAAGGGATAAATGGCTTGGAGTAAAAAACGAAATAATTTGGAAAAAGTTTTATCGGGTTGCGAAAAAAGCCGGTATTAAACTGGAAATTTGCGCTTAAAAAATTCAAGCCCTCTTTATAAATTATTTAAAGAGGGCTTGTGTTTAAGAGATTATGAAATTAGGAAATTAACGGCTTGATCAACTAGATTTAAATCATAATACATGAACCAGGGTGTATCGCCGTAAAGATTGTATAAGTGCATTATCGCTTTCAAATCCTCCCGGTTCCAACCAATTAAGGCAACTTTGCGAGGTTTAGTTTTAGTCCAACTTTTGGCATTAAAACTAAGAACTGGTATCAAGTGAGCTAAGGTACCTTCACGTCCAGCAAAGAAACAGTAAGCTTGCGAGGTTGCCATCCAAGTACCAAGTCTATTTGCCCAACTTATTTCTTTGAGAGCGTTTGAATAAATACCACCGCCTAGTAAATTGGAAACAGATTCGGCCACGGGTTTGAAATTAATGTAAGGCGATTTTTTAAATTTTACATCACCATGATCTTTAATTTCTGTTTCATGGCACAAGCAGGGCACGCCGGTTTCTTCTAGCACTTTGACAAAACCACCATAAGCGCCCAAAGAAACTCCCCAACCGTTTTCTTTTAAAAGATTACCTAATCTAGTTGCCGCAATTTTTGCTTCGCCTTCTGGATCTCTGTCTCCTTGAACAAAGACCAAGGGTATTTCATAAATCTGTTGATTGATTAGATGTACCAATTTTAATCTCCATTGTTTGTTTTAGATTTTGTTATTTAAACAATAAATGATTTATTTTTAACTATATAGTATAATTCATTTATAAGCTTTTGTCAATAATTATGAAAAATACAGTATTGTTAAATGCTTACGCCGAGATGGGGCAGTACTTTAAAGGCCCGGTATATCGCGGTGATGGCGCAATAGTGCCTTTTACTATAGATTCCCGGCCTTTGCAGTGGCGCCCTAAACTAGCCAAAGTAGTTGTTAAGGCCTTGGCTAAAGAAGTAAAAAAGTTTAAACCCCAAGCAATTGCCGGCGGTTTAACCGGCGGAGCCTTATGGGGCGTACAAGTGGCGGCGGAATTAAAATTACCTTTTGTTTTAGTTCGTAAAGAACCCAGAGGTAGGAGTATAGATCGCGGTTTAATAGAAGGGGAGATTATAAAGAATCGTCGGGTAGTTATGGTTGATGATTCTTTAATATCGGGACATAGTGCTAACAAGTTTGTTAAGGCTCTTAAAAAAGGCAAATTAAAAATAGTCGGTTATGTGGCCATGCAGGTAATGAATTTGTCTTATGTAAAAAAATGGTCTAGGCGTCATAAAATGCCAGTTAAATATTTACTTACTTATAAGGAGCAAGTAGACAGTTTTTATAATTTGGGCTTGATTGATAATGAGCTTCAGTACTTATTGCATAAATTTATAAGCAAGCCTTATACTTGGCATAAAAATAAAGCTGATTATAAAATTTTTAAAAACAGATTGGCTAAACAATCTGTTTGGAGGACACTTAAATAATATGCCAGACAGAATTGGCACAGTACCAGGGACGGTTTTAAAAGAAGCTAGTTTAAAAAATGGTTCTGCTTTAGTATCGGTTATGAAAGGTGTAACAGAGGGTGAAGTAGAAGTAAGAACCAAAGGACTAGTGGTGTCTATTTGCGGTGGGGGTAATTTAGCTCAAGATGATATAAATTGTTACAAAGCCCAACAGTTAGCCGTTGGTGTGGTAGCTAGAAACGGTTTAATAGTTAATGGTGGAGAAAATAGCGGTTTAATGTTGGCAGTAGCTAGCGTGATAAAAGATGGAGTTTTGGGAGTTGCT
>JBMORS010000182.1:0-5112 GCA_049319925.1 Patescibacteria group bacterium
GGCGAGTTGGCCAGGTGCCGGCTTGGGCTGGTAGCCTTACTTCTTCTCCAGAAGCATCTTTTGAAATAGCCGTTACGCCGGCCGATTATGATGCTGATAAAATTTTAGTGCTTATCAAAACCAGTACAGTCAGTGGTCGTGATGCTTTTTCCGGGGGTGATATAATAGCTACCGCTAAATTGGTAACCACGGATTTGGAAGAAGATTTAGCCGCCCAAGGTAAAGGTGTGGTTGTAAGATAGGTTAAATGTAAATAAAGGATTGGCTTTAATGTCTAAAAAAATCACAAACCTAAATATCCAATATCAAATAATAAACCTAATTTATACTAATTTGGGATTTAGAAATTAGAGTTTTGGATTTTTAATTTAGGGTTCTTTATCTAGGTTAAAAGTACTATAATTATTATATGGCTGATTATTTTATCGCCAGGCAGCTGATAAACATACCAATTGAGTTTTTATTGGATATAGTTCGCTTTCCTTATTGGTGGTACAGTCAAGGTTTGAAAAAAGTTTTATTATGGTGTTGGCAGTCTTTTAAACTAAGCAGACAAAAGCTGGCTTTAGGTGTTTTTGTCCGTAATTTTTTTAAACCAATGTATCAGGATTATTCCTGGCAGGGGCGCTTAATAAGTTTATTGGCCAGATTGTTTATTTTATTTTTTAAGTTAGTTCGAGGATTTATTATAACAGTTTGGTATGTTTTTTTGATATTAATTTGGTTGTTTTTACTGCCGGTTACTATTTATTGGTTGGTAATTTAATTATGATGGGAACTTCTTCAGAAATAATTTGGCAGAGAAATTATAGTTTAACCGACTTGGTAGCCAGGCGTTGGCGTATTTTAATTTATCGTTGGTTCTTTTTGTTAATTTTATTAGCCGCTTTAATTTGTTTTGGTTTATTTTTATACGGGATTTTTTTAAAAGGTTTTTATATAAACTGGCAGTCTTTTTTTCCGCCAGCACCGGGTGCTAAATTATTTTGGTGGTCTGTTTTGTTGTTTGGTTATGCTTGGTATAGAATAGACCGAGAAAATTCCTGGTATCTAGTTTTACCAACTGAAGCGGGGTTGATAGAAGTTGATAAGTACTTGAGCGAGAGGAGTTGGCGGGTTATGGAAAGAGCTTATCGCTACGCTTGGAAATTAAAACAGCCGCAGGTTGAGCCGGTTCATCTGCTGGCCGGCGCTTTGCACGATACTACTACGGCTCAAGTTCTTAATCGTTTAGGTTTAGACAACAGTAAATTTATTCAAGTTTTAAAAAATGTTTTAATAACTAATCCACCAACCAGTTCCAAGACCGCCAATTTATCGGCTGACAGTATTAAGGTTTGGCAAGAGGCCACGGCTTTAGCTATAAGTCGGCGCAGTCGTCATTTAGAAATTACCGAACTTTTAGTAGCTCTAGCCGAAAGTCAAAGTAGGGTGCGTGATGTTTGGGAGGAAATGTCAGTTACACCTAAATCAATAGCTAATATTACAGCTTGGTTCAGTTTGCGGAGGCGTTTAAGATTACTTAGACAGAGACAGTTGAAATTGGCTGGCTTAAGACCTAAAAAAGCTTTAGATCGGGCTTATTTAGCCGTGGCTACACCACTACTTAATTATTTAGGTAGGGATTTAACTTATTTAGCTTCTAAGGGTTACTTAGCGCCTTGTGTTGGCCGTGATAAGGAAATAGAGGAAGTATATAGATTAATGGCTGGTGGTTCGCGTAGTGTGGTGTTGGTTGGTGATGCTGGAGTGGGTAAAACTTCTTTACTAGAAGGGTTGGCTCAATCTATGGCAGCCGATCAGGTGCCGTCAATTTTGCGTGACAAGAGGTTGGTAACTTTGTCTTTACCTCAATTACTGGGTAATACTTCTTTGGGTCAGGCTAATCAGCGTTTGTGGCAAGCTTTAATGGAAGCCGTTCATGCTGGTAATGTTGTTTTGGTAGTGGAGAACATCGGCCAATTGTTGGGTTCGACTAACCAAGAAGGAGAAGCAGTTAGTTTGGCTGATATGATGGCAAATGTCATAACTAAGTACGGTTTGTTGGTGGTAGCGACCATTAACCGGTCGGATTGGAATAATAATTTTGAAGACAGTTCTTTGGGAGAAGTTTTGCAAAAGGTAGAAGTTAATGAACAAGACGACGATGAAGCCATACAAGTTTTGGAGTCTTATGTACCTCGTTTAGAGGCTGAACATAGGATTTATTTTAGCTATGGGGCTTTGCAAGCGGTTGTACAGCTAACTAGGCGTTATATGCCAGATAGGCGATTACCAGAAAAGGCTATGAGTTTATGTGATGAGTTGGCTGTATTTATTAAAAATCAACGGGGCAAGAAATCAATTATTAAAAGTGAAGATGTGGCTGTGTTACTAGCTGGCAAGGTTCACATACCATTAACCCAAGTAACTGAACAGGAAAGTAAAAAATTAATAAACTTAGAAGAAATATTTCATCGGCGCATAATCGGCCAACAAGAAGCTGTTAATTTGGTGGCCGAAGCTTTGCGTCGAGCTAGGGTTAACTTGCGGGACGATAAAAAACCAGTAGCCTCCTTTTTATTTTTAGGTCCGACTGGTGTAGGTAAAACGGAATTAGCTAAAGTGGTGACTGAAGAATATTTTGGCAGCGAAAAGGAAATGATTAGATTGGATATGTCAGAATATCAAGCCTCGGATAGCGTTCATTTACTATTAGGCGCGCCGCAAGGTAAAAAAGGAGCAGGTTATCTTACAGAAAGTGTTCGTCGCAACCCTTATAGTTTATTGCTTTTGGATGAGTTGGAAAAAGCCCACCCTGATGTGCTTAATATATTTTTACAAGTTTTGGATGATGGTCGGGTAACTGATGCCAGTGGTCGGACAGTAGATTTTAGCAGTACTATAATTATTGCCACATCTAATGCTGGCACGGAATTTATACAGGATGGTTTAAGTCAGGGTCGGGCCGTGGAGGAAATAAGACAGCAATTGGTCAGAGAAAAATTGAAGGATTATTTTAAGCCGGAATTTTTGAACCGTTTTGATGCTATAGTAGTGTTTAAGCCCCTAAGTTTGGAGGAGATAGAAAAAGTAACAGCTTTATTGCTTAATAAATTGGCTAAACAATTGGAAGCCAAAAATATTAGGTTGCAGGCTACGCCCGAGGCTGTTAAAGAATTGGCTCAAAAAGGTTTTGATCCTTTATATGGCGCCCGGCCTTTAAAGCGGGCGATTCAGGATAATGTTGATAACGCTTTGGCCAAATATCTTTTAACCGGTAAACTAAGGCGTCGTGATTTAGTTATATTAGAACCAGGCGGAGTGATTAGAGTAGAAAAAGGAGTGGAGTTGTAGGCATAAACAGAATCTTGAATAAAAACTTGGCTTTTATTCCGCATCCGCTAACTGGCGGACGCGGGATGGTTGCTAAAGCAACCAGAGTTATGAATTAAGGCAAATACTTCCACCCCGCGGTCAAGGGATGGAAGTATTTATATCCTTATAGGAAATCACACACGATCGAAAGAAGTACGTGGAGTATGTCGTTATTTTTAATTTCAAAGTTACTCACTTTTTTCACGGTCGTGAAAAAAGTGAGTAAAGAAGGTTAATCCATTTAAATTTTTATTTAATTTTAATCATTTTTGTTTTAAAAGAGATTTTTACCATTGACAAAAGGTTGTTTTAGGAGTATAATGTAATGTTTATAATAGTTCTTTAAAAAGTCGTATTGTCACTCTGAGCGTTAGCGAAGAATCTGTCTATTTGGTTAATAAGAAAGATAAAATTCTTTAGTCACTTATTACTCCTTCGGAGTGGCGTTTAATAGATTTAAAACAACACCCGAAAATAATTCGGGAAAAATAAAACAAATAAAAGAGGTACAGCCATGTCAAGTGGAACAACCAACACCCAGTTTGCCGAGGCATTAAAACCATTTGTTACTGCCTTAGCCAGCATTGTTAACGAATTTAACTTTTCTGACTTGATTAAATGTTTAAGTCAAAAAGGGGAAAAACTTACCCAATTCTTACGCCTGATTTTACAGGCATTAATGAAAGGTAAAGAAATAGTTATTGGTTATCCTCAAAAGGTAATCAATTTAAAGAAATTTGATCCGGAAAAGTTAATAGGCAGGGGATGGAAAATTATTGATCAAGACGAACGGGTCAGGCAAATTTCAGAAATAGATTTAAATGACATAATACTTTTTAGCCCTGTGAAGGAAGGCGAAACTTCTACAGGTGAAGAGAGATTGAAGCGTCTAAAAAAAGATGGTCGAATCCTTTTGGACTTCACATTTCTTTTGTTTATTTTGGAAAACCCGCAGTTAGTTCCAGAAAATTGGAAAGAAACAATAGACGGCAGACCTAAATTGATTACTTTTGACGGCAATACTTTACTTGATCCCAACGGACGTCGTTATATGTTTTATGTTCTTTGGAGTAACGGAGAGTTATTCCAATATTACGAGCCGCTTGATACGCATTTTGGCCATTGGGTTGTATCCGCATTACTTCCAGTAAGTAAAAAATAAGTTAGTATTTAGAATAATTAAGAAACTAGTTTTTAAAAAATATTTTAGCCATGTGTTCATCTATAATAAGATGCCGCATGGTTTTATTTTTGCCAGGAGTTATGAGGTTACACATCAGTCATCCTGAACGAAGCTTAAGCGAAGTGAAGGATCGCATTACTGAGTAATACTCAATGTCGAGATTCTTCGCCTTCGGCAAGCTCAGGCTCAGAATGACGGTATGCTTGAGTGTGCCAATGTACTCAGGATGACAAATGTCTAAGCCTCAGGTTATAATTATTTTGGTGCTAGACTAATAAGCAGTTAATTAAGGTTACTGACGGCCGAAGCTGGATTACTATTCACCCTGGAATATATTAAGCCAGGGTTTAATTATGTTTATTTATTATTTTTTTGATCTTGCCAAAAGGGCAAAAATCTATTAAAGTATAGCCATAATTTACATTAGTTGGTTGATATTTTATGGTTAATAACCAAAAGGTAACAGACAGTAATTTACTAGATAAGGTAATGCAGCTTTGCAAGCAACGCGGCATTATTTTGCCGGTAGCGACATTTATGGCGGGCTAGCCAACAGTTGGGATTGGGGGCAC
>JBMORS010000183.1:0-5073 GCA_049319925.1 Patescibacteria group bacterium
ATCGAATTTGGAAAACACCCTACGAATGGCTGCACTACTACAATTTCGAAAGAATACATCTAACCTTAAATGGGTTAACTCCTCAGGAGAAGCTGGAAAGTGTCACCATTAAATGTTGACTATACGTAGTTTGGTTTTGAATAAAACCCAAACATTAAAAGTAAAAGTTTAAAGAAAATGTCATTCTGACCCCGCGGACGCGGGGGAAGAATCTTATTAACAAATAAACATCTAATATAACATCGAGATCCTTCAGCCAAGGCTTCAGGGTGACGCTGGTATCGTTAATTTTGATTTTGAAATTTTGGTTTTTACTTTTGACTTTTGAGATTTGAGTTTACTCCAAATGCACCTCTGATTGGCCGATTTTGTTTTTAAGTTCGGGCCAAGATTGTAAAGAAGAATCTAATTTTATTGTTTTAAGGGCTGCTTGACGAACGGTTTGGATAATTTCGGTATTAGCCAGTTCCCAATATTTTAATTTAGCAAAACCAGATTGGGCTGTGCCTAGTAAGCTGCCTGGTCCCCGGGTTTTTAAATCAAATTCAGCCAAATCAAAACCGTTTTGATATTTAACCAAGGCGGTTAGTCGTTGGTTTTTGTTATCATCTGTCATTAGTAGGCAGTAACTAGGTAGATTGCTTCGGCCGACTCGACCGCGCAGTTGGTGTAACTGAGCTAAACCGAAACGTTCAGCGTTCAGTATGGCTATAACAGTGGCATCAGGTATATCTATACCCACTTCAACTACTGAGGTAGCTACTAAAATTGGTGTTTGTCCATTTTTAAAATCTAATAAGGCTTGTTGCTTGGCGGCGCTACTTAAGCGGCCGTGGAGCAAGCCTAATTTTATATCTTTAAAAATTTCAGTTTGCAATTTTAAATGTTCCTGGCTGACAGCCGCCACGTTTAAAACCTCGTTTTCTTCTACTAGCGGGCAGATAATAAAAACCTTGTGCCCTAAACCAACTTCTTTTTTTATCAGCTGGTAGGCTCGTTGTTTAGCGGCTGGGTCTACTATTTGGGTGATAATTTTTTGTCGTCCGGCCGGTAGATTTTTAATAAGAGAAATATCTAAATCGGCGTATAAAGCCAAACCCAAAGAACGGGGAATGGGCGTAGCTGTCATTGATAAAAAATGAGGCGTTAATTTAGTATTTTTGGTAGTTAAATTTTGTCTCTGGGTTACACCAAAACGATGTTGTTCATCCACTATGATAAGTCCCAATTTGGGTATATTTATGTCGGGTTGTAATAAGGCGTGAGTTCCGATAATTATATTTATTTTTTCTTGGGCTAACGCTTTTTTAATTTTTGATTTAGTGACATCGGCTTGGTTTGATAAATAAGCCTGGCTTTGTGTTAATAAACCTAAAGAAATATCAAAGTCAGCCAGTAATTTTTGTAAAGTATTAAAGTGTTGAACAGCTAAAACTTCAGTTGGGGCCAGCAGGGCAGTTTGATAGCCATTTAAAAAACAGTTTAAACTAGATAATCCGGCCACTACAGTTTTACCTGAACCGACATCGCCTTGCAGTAGCCGGAACATAGGTATAGGTTTGCTTAGGTCTTTTATTATTTCCCAAGCGGCTATTTTTTGGTCATCGGTTAATCGGTAAGGCAGGTTGCTTACAAAATTTTTTACAGAAGGATGGAAAGGCATAGCTGGCGCGGTTTTTTTAGACCTTTTTAATTTAGCCAGCTGACTAGGCAGGGCGGTTAAATATAATTCGTCAAAAACCAGCCGACGACGGGCTTGGCTGAGCTGGGTTTGATCTTTAGGCCAGTGTAGCTGGCTAACCATTGAGTAATGTTCAAGTAAATGGAATTCCTGTTTTATTTCCTTGGGTAGCCAGTCGGTGATTTCCTTTAAATATGGTTTAATTTGAACAATTAACTTTCTAAAAAAGTGATGGCTTAATCCGTTGCTTAAAGGGTAGTAAGGTAGTAATCGGTTGGTTTGCAAGTTATTTGGACTAGCAATATCATAGCTGGGTTGTTCCAATTGTAATCCATAATTGGTGGATTTTAATTGTCCAGCTAAATATAATGTTTGGCCCTGTTTTATGGTTTTAGCCAGATAAGGCTGGTTAAACCAAACAGCTTTTATGGTTCCGCTGTTATCTTTTATTAAAGCTTCGGTAATAGTTAATCTTTTTGGCCAGAGCCGTCTGGTTTTAATGGTTTGGACTTTGCCCTGAATAGTGGCTTTGTCGTTTATTTTTAAGTTGTTTATTGGTTTAATTTTGGAAAAGTCTTCATATCTAAAAGGTAAATGCCAAGTCAAATCTTTAATAGTATAAAGGTTTAGTTTATTTAACTTTTTAATTAAGGCTGGTCCGACCCCTTTGAGATTAGTTAGGGGTTTTTCTAAATAGTTCATAAGTTTATTATGCCGGGTATTTTTATAAAAGCCAATAAAACAAAAACCAAACAGTTTTAGCTGTTCGGTCGGTCAGTGTATCTGGTGCCCTCGGTAGGAATCGAACCTACATTACAAGCTCCGCAAGCTCGCGTTCTATCCATTGAACTACGAGGGCCCAACTTTGCTCTAGTTACACTAGAGCTTCGACGGGCGAGACGACCTGCTGGTTAAGCAAGCTCGTCCACCGAAGCTGGAGCGTAAGTGGAAACTACGAGGGCCTAGAAAAATAAAAATGTAAAAATAAAAGTGTAAAATTAGACTGAGTTTGAATTTTAGGCTAGTAATTTTGATGTTTGATTTTTACATTTTTATTTAAAAACGCCCCACCATTGTAAGGTAGGGCCGGCAAAAAAGCAAGGGTGTTATTGTAGTTTGAGAAGTTTCGATAAGGCTTCTGAGGTTGGTTCATCTTCGCGGGTTAGATCTTCTTTAAGGAATTTTTTTAATTGTTCCCTTACCTCTAAAGGATTGGTTTTGTTAAGAGGTATACTTAATCTGGGATCAAATAAACTTTTAGGTAGCACATAAAGGCTGGCTATGGTTGGTGGGTGATAGGCTATCCAAAATTCGTTCAGTTCGGACCAGCGCCAAAATTTTTTACCAACCAGCAAACCCAAATTGGTTATCCGGCAATCTAACTGTCTGGGCTGTCTTTTGTTTTCATTAACGAATAATATGGCGCCCATCAGTAGTATTAGAGCAAATAAAAAATTACCCGATAGAACAGCGTAAATTAACATCACTAAGGCAATTAGTCCAGCAACCAACCACCAGCGCTTACTACGCTCTCGTGGTTCAAATTCCTGGAAAGACCAGTCCATTTGTACGGAGCCTAAGTTGGCTTTAGGTTCCAAATTAAGATTAATAGGCATATAATTATTATATCATTTGCTGATTGGTAGATAAAGTCGGTTAAATGATTTAATTTACTGCCCTTATAATTAAGTTATTTCAATGATTATGATAGATAAAAAGTTTTTTAATAATTTAAAGCTGAGTTATAAGAAAACCCAGGCTACTAGGTATTTATTGTCTAATTTAGCTGGTGAGGCACAACGTTTAAGCAAGCAGTCTATTTTTGCCGCCCAGCGTCAGGACATTAATTCAGCTGATGATTTACTTAAAGCTGCGGCTAGTTTACTTAAAAAAGGTCAGGGTTTTATTAAGAAAGTTCAGGACTTGGAGAATTTGGGAGTTTACCGGGCAGCTTTAGAAGAGTATGTTGAAGCTAAATTATTTTTAGATGTACTTAAAGGCCAACCTATCGCCGGTTTGACTGGTTTTAAAATTTTACCCGAAGTGTACTTAGGAGCGGTTAGTGATTTAGTGGGTGAAATGGTTCGTCTGGCTGTTAATTATGCGGCTCAGTCTAAGATTAGAGAAGTTAAAGAGTTACAGGCCCTGGCTACGGAGTTGGTTAGTCGACTAGCGGAATTTAATTTAACAGGCCGGGACGTAGCAAATTTGATCAGGCTAAACGCCATTTAATCAGACTGGAAGAGATAAATTATGATTTGTCTATAAAAAGGCCGTATGTTGATTAGGGGTCTGGTAGTGGAGGGTTTTAAGCAAGGTCGGTTGTTAGGTTATCCAACAGCTAATTTGCAGTTGTTAGCAAATATTAAGCGTCCGTCTTCAGGGATTTATGCTTGTTTAGTTAAACGGGCTGATGGTTCTAAGTATTTGGGAATTTTAATAAGCGGCGTTCATAAGGAAAAAGATGGTCAGCTAAGGTTGGAAGTTTATTTGTTGAACTGGCAGGGAAGTTTGTATGGTGAGATTTTAAGGGTGCAGGTATTTAACAGGTTAAGAGATATAATAGTTACTAAAAATCAGGAGCAATTAAAAAAAATAATTCAGTCCGATATTAAAGCGGTTGAAGAATTTTTTAAATCAGCTAGGAAATTTTTTTGAATATCTGTTAACTTATCGAAGGATTATTTTTAATTGCCAGTCGGTAGACGCTCCATAATAACATAGCCACAGTAACTGGACCGACACCGCCCGGTACCGGCGTTAAAAAAACCGGTTTATTATTGGGATTACTAGGATTAACATCACCTAAAACACGGCCTTGTCTCTTAGTCGTACCTACGTCTATGATTACAGCGTCGTTTTTAAAATCAGTCAGGTTTAAATAGTGGGGATTACCTAAAGCTGTGACTACCAGATCGGCTTGGGCTAAGCAATCATTGGCTTTGTTTTTATGGATTTCTGTCTTTAAGCCAATATCTTTTAGGGCGCGGCTGAGAGGTTGCCCGAATTCGGGGCTATTAACCAGCAGGCAGGCTGATTTGTTGTTGAGGTTTTTAGAACTTAAATTAATCAGCTTAAGTATTCCTTCTATTAATCCAGGCATATTCGGACTTTGTTTGTTTAGAAATTTATTAATGTTTGTAGGATGAAAACCATCAGCGTCCTTTTCGGGTTTAATAGCTTGAATAACAGTTGATTCATCAATCTGTTTGGGCAGGGGTAATTGGACCAAAATACCGTCTAAGTCGTTTTGATTGTTTAAATTGTTTATTATTTTCAATAGGTCAATTTGACTGGTTGTTTTGGGTAGAAGTATTTTAGTCACTCGAAGTCCAGTTTGGGCGGCCGCTTTAGTTTTTAAATTAACATAAAGATGAGAAGCCGGATCGTTA
>JBMORS010000184.1:0-5031 GCA_049319925.1 Patescibacteria group bacterium
TCTAGCTCTTCTTTTTTATCAAAAGCCAGGCCGTAAATGCGAGTGAGCATTATATTTTTTTCATCGCCCCGCCAGTAGGCGCCAGCCAGTCGGTCAAGTTTAAAAGAGTCGGTTTTGATGTCGGCCATATTATTAACATGTCCGCCTCGACAAAGATCAACAAAATTTCCAGAGCGATAAAAAGTAATCGGTTCGTTATTTTTGGAAATTTCTTCAATTAATTCTAGTTTGTAGGGATTATCAGCAAAAGTCTTTTTAGCTTCGGCTGGACTTTTGGCTTCTCGTTCAAAAGTTTGCCAGGTCGGCAGCAGTTCGCGCATTTTGTTTTCAATTTTAACCAAGTCTGCCTCATTAATAGGAGTTGAAAAGGCGAAATCGTAATAAAAGCCAGTTTCTATGCTGGGCCCCAGGGTGGGTTTGGCGTCCGGATAAAGTTCTAATACGGCGGCAGCCAGTAAATGGGCCAAAGAGTGTCTTTGGGCCGATAAAGCGTCTAGAGGTTGATGTTCATTGTTCATAAGTTTTTTTAAATATTTTTATAAATAAAATAACCCAAACGATTAATACCGTTTGGGACTCTGGCATAATTACCAGGGTGGTTCCACCCAAATTCTCTAAAACCCTTAAAAAGGTTAGAGCTCTTTTAAAATTGTCTGCTTGATTAGCCCGCCAAAACGGCGAGAAAGCTTAGTTATAAACTTTTGGCGTTTGGTAGGCGCCACAATTTCATAGCTGATTAATTATAGATCTTTTTAAAAAATTAAGTCAAATTAGTTGTTTAATTTTACTTTACGAGCAACTGAATGTGTTCTGGAACAGTCGGGACTGATTTTACCCAAAAAGGCGATAGAGTAGTTTCGGCTTTTATTACGCCGGGGATAGTATCAAAATAATTTTTCACTTCTTCGGGCGTACGGCCGATAAGGTCATATTTATTAAAAGCTTTATCCGGTTCGGTAACAGTTACTTGGGCTAAGAATTTTATTTTTAAATCGGCGGCTGATAAATCGTCGTTAATTTTGTCTAAGTTAATAGTCAAGCTTTCTTCTTCCAAGGACAGAATCTTTTTGCCGTTTTCTTGATGACTTTGCATATAATCTAAAAGTTTAGCCCTTAAATCATTGAGATCATAAAAAACAGCCGTAACTTTTTCAGTTATTTGGTATTTGAATTCACTGGCGGCTGTTCCAGCGGCCACATTTGATTTTTCGTCGGTCGTTTCGTTTTGATATACGATAGCGTAAGTTTTGGCTTCATTGGGTAATTGTTCTCTTAATTTGGATAAGGCTTGTGGCACCAGACGATTACTTAACTCTTGCTTAGCTTTCTCAAAATCAAGCGAAGTGACTTTATTACCTGGTTTGGCCATTCTTTTCATAGGACTTGTGGATTGAGCGTAAATTTGTTCACGCAAAGACTGTCTTAGGCCTGGTATGGTAAATCGGCCGGCCGGTATTTCGAAGGCAGGTCCGGCTTCGTCTGCTATGGCTTTAATTTCTATTTGTCCATTACGCGGTACGGTTACAGTTTCTTGAATACGAAACAGGATATTATCAGATGATAATAACCGAGTTGTGGCAATAAGAGTCTGGTCGGCGTTACTGTTATTTACAATAGTTACTAAGCCGGAAGCTTTTTCTTCTAATTCATCGGAGGGTGAGGCTGGAAAAGTTTTTTCTTCACTCAGTTCAAGTTTTTTGATAGTTGCTTTAATTCCGTCTTGTCCGGCCGGTAGCAGAGCTTCCATAACAGTATTATCTGGTTTAACTTCCAAAGTAATAACAGCCCGAGCCAGGGAATAGTATAAAATTAAACCAGTTATAGCAGCCACGGCTATTAAGAAACTGACCACTATTCTTTTAATAGGTAGGTTGTTATTTAAAAGAGTCGGTTCAGTGTCTCGTATAGTTGGGATACGATGACGCGGCATAAAATTTTTGATTAAAGAAATAACTGTTTTTACTATAACAGAATTGGTTCAATAAGTCAGCTAGTCAAGCAATCAGGCCCCAGTATTTTTTGGCAGTTATCTATAAAGTCCGGCGATAGGTTAACCAAATAGGGGGTAGAGATTTTTTTCCAAGTCCCGTCTTGGTATATTTTAAAATAAATTTTGGTTTGTCCAGACCAGCGAATAATTAAGGCTTTAAGTTGCTGCATGGCGTCTGGTGTGATGTTGTCTGGTATTTTTATAGAACAAGCGGCTTGATTAGATGGTTGTTCCAAATTTTGTTCTTGTTTATTGATTTGGTCATTGGTGTTTTGCTCGACATTGTCTTTGGACAGAACTTGTAAAGAATTTATTAAAATTTTCTTTTCGCCGTTTTTGCGTGATAATTTTCCTCTAACTAATATTATCTGGTCGTTTATTAGTTGACTGCGGTAACGACGGTAGGTTTCCGGAAAAGCTATTAGTTCAGTATTACCTGTTAAATCCTCTAAGCCGCAAAAGGCCATGGCTTCGCCTTTTTTTGTGTTTATTTCTTTAACTTGGGTAATTAAGCCGGCTACAGTTACATTGGGTTCACCTGGTAAATCGTTTAAATCATTTAAAGATACGGTTTGAACAGATAAGTTGTTGGCATATTTAGTTAAAGGATGTTCACTGACATATAAACCTAACAATTCTTTTTCCCAGGATAATTTATCATCTTTATTAGTTTCTAAGGATGGCCTTAATTTTAAGGGTGGTTGACCATTGGATAAGGATCCACCAAATAAACTAGTTTGTTTAGAGGCTTTTATTTTAGAGGCATTTTTAGCATAAGCCAAAATTTCTTCCATATTATCTAAAAGTTGTTGTCTTTGATCATTAAGACTATCTAAGGCACCACATTTAATCAGGCTTTCTAAATATTTTTTAGTTATATCTTTTCCTGATAAACGCCATAGAAGATTTTCCAGACTGGAAAAAGGACCATTTTGTTTTCTTTCATGGATTATGGAAGCTATAACTTGTTCGCCTAGATTTTTAACAGCGTTTAAACCGAATCTTATCGTATTATCGTCTATTACTGTAAAGGTGGATAAACTAGCGTTTATATCAGGTGGCAATACTTTTATGCCTAATCTTTTGCATTCACCTACTGCTTGAGCAATAGTTGGTAAATCGCCGGCTTCAGCTGTCATTAAAGCAGACATAAATTCAGTGGGGTAGTTAGCTTTTAGATAGGCGGTTTGGTAAGCGACTATGCCGTAGGAAGCGGCGTGGGATTTGTTAAAACCATAAGCGGCAAATGGTTCAATAAGTTCCCAAAGTTGAATAGCTTTTTTTTCTGATAAACCACCGGTAATACAGCCACTGATGAATTTTTCTTTTTGTCTGGCCATTTCTTTAACAATTTTTTTACCCATGGCTTTACGCAGTTTGTCAGCTTCTAACCAGCTATAGCCAGCCATTTCTATGGCTATTAAAAGTACGTCGTCTTGGTAAGTTATTATACCGTAAGAATCTTTAAGTATTTTTTCTAAGCGTGGGTCTAGGTAAGAAATTGTTTTAGGATTATGCTTTCGCTTTATGAATTCCGGTATAGAGTTCATTGGTCCAGGCCTAAACAGGGCCACCATAGCCATGATATCGGTTATGTTGGATGGTTTAAGTTCCTTTAAGTAACGGGTCATGCCACTGCCGCCTAATTGGAACATGCCCATAGTTTCGCCTTGAGCCATCAAAGAAAAAGTTTTTTCGTCATTTAGTGGTATGTTACCCAAATCTATGTCGATATTTTGTGTTTTTTTAATTATTTCTACCGCGTTGCCCATTATGGATAGGTTACGGATCCCTAGGAAATCCATTTTAACCAAGCCGGCATCTTCGCAAGACCACATATCGTACTGGGTCAAAACATGTTTACCTTCCACGTCATATTGTAAGGGTGTGTAGTCGGTTAGCGGCGTGGGCGAGATAACTACGCCAGCAGCATGAACCGAAGCGTGCCTAACACAGCCTTCTACTTTTTGCGCTAGCCTGAGAAGTTTATTTATTTGCGGATCGTTGTCATTTAATTCTTTTAATTCCTGGCTTTCTTGTAAGGCTCTTTTAATAGTCATAGGGAAGCCTTGTTGGCCGAAGGGTATTAGTTTAGCCACTCTGTCGCATAAACTATAAGGATAGCCCAAAGCTCGGCCAACATCCCGTACGGCCGCCCGAGCAGCCATGGTTCCAAAGGTAACTATTTGAGCTACATGATCAACGCCATATTTGGCTGTAACATAGGCAATTACTTTGTCTCTTTTATTGTCAGAAAAATCCATATCAATATCAGGCGGCGATGGTCTTTCTGGATTAAGAAATCGTTCAAAGGGTAGATTATAAGTTAAAGGATTAACCGTGGTTATGCCTATTAAAAAGGAAGTTAGCGAACCAGCCGCGCTACCGCGAGTAGTGGCAATTATACCTTGTTGTCTGGACCAGTTTACAAAATCAGCCACGGCTAGAAAATAACTAGCATAGCCTTTTTTCATTATTATATTTAATTCGTATTCCAAACGTTGCCGGACATCATCTGGCACTCCAGTCTTATAATGCTTGGCCAAGCCATGTTCAGTTAAAAGCCTTAAATAGGCTTCAGGTGTTTCTTTTTCTGGAGTCGGATAGGTAGGGAAATATCTTTGTCCTAAGGATAACTCTACGGTTAACTCTTCGGCTAAATCAGCGGCGTTGTCTATGGCGTCGTGAAAGTCGGGTAGTTCCTGCCTAAGCTGGTTTTCTGTTTTTAAAGAACTATCTACTTGGCGCATATCTAGCCGATTAGCGTCGTTGACTGTTTTGCCAGTTTGTATACAAACCATTATATCTTGAGCTTCGCCGTCATCTTTTTCTAGATAGTGGCTGTCTTGGGTAGCTATCAGAGGAATACTTAATTCTTTACCCCAATAACGTAGCGATTTATTTAATTCTGTTTGTTCAGCAAGTTCAGGATGTGACATGGGAGTGGGTGAAGATGAGCCTTCTTCCTGGGCGAGCATGAATATGTGGCGTCCGCCGGCATCGACACCGACCAGAGACCTGGCCCGGCGCGAGGTTCGGCT
>JBMORS010000185.1:0-4974 GCA_049319925.1 Patescibacteria group bacterium
TTGTGTCGTAAAATATTAAATAATAAATTAAAGACTTTACTAATCTTATAAATACTGTATACTAGTATACAGTATGGAAAATTGTGATTTAGAATCAATAAAAAAACAAGTTAATAGAACTCAAGGCCAGGTTAATGGTATTGGTCAAATGATTGATTCTGGCAGGAACTGCCAAGAAGTTATTCAACAAATTGCCGCGGCTAGAGCTTCTTTGGGAAAATTAGCTACTATGTTATTAGAGCAAGAGGCTAAGGGTTGTTTTGGTGGAGATGATGACAAGGATAAATTAAAAAATCTTAATGAGGTGGTTACTAATTTATTTAAATTTAATTAAATTAATAATTAATAAAATTATTATGTCAGAGTTAATTTTAAACGATGGTATTTTTAATAAAGAGGTGGTTGAATCAAACATACCTATTTTGGTTGATTTTTGGGCACCCTGGTGCGGACCTTGTCGTATGCAAGGGCCGATTGTAGAAGAATTAGCCAAAGAAACAGACAAAGATAAAGCCAAGGTGGCTAAGTTAAATGTGGATGAAAATCCTGTATCAGCTGGGCAATATAATGTTATGAGTATACCCACTTTGTTGATTTTTAAAAATGGGCAGGTGGTGGAAAGATTTGTTGGTGTTCAGAGTAAAGATGTTTTAAAGAACGCTTTGGCCAAACATCAATAGTTTTATGATTGAGAAAAATGTTTACGATACTATTATTGTGGGCGGGGGCGCGGCTGGGTTAACGGCGGCTTTATACGCGGCGCGTCGGGCTATGAAAACTTTGATAATCAGTCAGGATATTGGTGGTCAGGCTGCTACTACCACGGAAATAGAAAACTATCCCGGAACCGGACTTATAACCGGACCGGTTTTAATGAATGGCTTTAAAGAACAAGCTGAAAAATTTGGCGCGGTTTTTAGTTTTGGTGAAGTTTTGAGTATAACAGCCAGTAAGGATGATAAAAATCTGCCAATTTTTACGGTCGTTACCAACACGGATAGTTGGCAGACTTATTCAGTAATTTTGGCTTATGGTTTAACCCATCGTCATTTAGGCGTGCCTGGCGAAAAAGAATTAACTGGCCGAGGCGTTAGTTATTGTGCCACTTGCGATGCCCCGCTTTATAAAAATAAAATAACAGCAGTAGTTGGTGGTGGTAATTCGGCGGTAGATGCGGCGTTGCTTTTAGCTAAGCTTTGTCCAAAGGTTTATTTAATACACCGCAGTCAAGATTTTCGGGCCGAAGCGGTGTTGGTTGAACAATTAAAGCAGAATAATATTGAGTTGATTTTAAATAGCGAAATAAAAGAAATAGTTGGTCAGGATAAAGTAGAAAAAATTGTTTTGAAATCAGAGGATGAATCTCAAAACAACCGCGTTATAGAAATGCAAGGGGTTTTTATAGAAGTAGGTTTTGTGGTTAATTCAAAATTAATTGATGGGTTGGTTGATTTAGACGAACGCCGACAAATAAAAATAAATTTGGATTCGGAAACGTCTCGCCCAGGTGTTTTTGGGGCTGGTGATATTACTAATATTGCCTACAAACAAATAGTTATTTCGGCTGGTTGGGGTGCTACGGCTGCTCTAAGGGCTTATGAGTATTTGCAAAAAGTTCGTGGCTTTAGAGGTGTTAAAACTGATTGGGGAGTTAAGGATAAAAATATAAATCAAAAATCCTAATCCCGCCCTGGTGGGACTAAACCTTAAATAATTCTCAATTTCCAAATTACAAATTCTCAATAATTAATTTATATTGAAAATTTTATTTTGGGACTTTGGATTTATTTAGATATTAGCCCGCCTGCCATCTGACTGTCTTTAAATACTAGTGTGTGAATGATAGGTATATTAAAATTTAATTTTAATCATTAATCAGACACAGGCTGTGTCGGGCAAGGATTTACGATTTGGAATTTATTATAAATTTTCTTTAATTTATTCTACCATTCACCAATTGGTGGAGGTGAAAGAGAAAAATTTTCCTAATTCTTTATTCATAATTCTATTTACTATTATGTCCGTATTTAAAAACGCTTTGGAACAATTAAAAAAAGCAGCTCTTTATTCCAAAACCCAAAGCGATGTTATTGCTCGTTTACAAAAACCAGAAAGATTTATTCAGTTGTCTTTACCAGTTGCCATGGATGATGGTTCCATAAAAGTTTTCGACGGATATCGTGTCCAATATTCGTCTAGTCGTGGTCCTTATAAAGGCGGACTTAGGTTTCATCCCCAAACTAATTTAGACGAAGTTAAGGCCTTGGCTTTTTGGATGTCTATAAAATGTGCTGTAGTGGGTATTCCTTTAGGCGGCGCCAAAGGCGGCGTGACAGTAGATCCTAAAAAATTGTCTACCGGTGAACTGGAAAGATTGAGCCGCAGTCTTAGTAGGCAGTTGGCGCCTTTTATAGGTCCAGACAAGGATGTGCCGGCGCCGGATGTTAATACTACGCCGGAGATTATGGGTTGGATAATGGATGAATATAATAAGCAGGTTGGCCGTCAAGTACCAGGTGTGGTTACTGGTAAGCCGCTGGGTTTGGGGGGTTCTCAGGGTCGTACCCCAGCTACGGCTCAAGGCGGTATTTATGTTTTGAATGAATTGTTGGCTAAATTAAAAATACAACCCAAAAAAGTAACCGTGGCCGTTCAGGGTATGGGTAATGTTGGTGGTATTATGGCCCAATTGTTACATCAATCTAAAATTAAAGTGGTGGCTATGTCAGACTCTGGTAGCGCTATTTATAATCCAGACGGTTTGAATGTTCCGGTTGTGGAAAGATATAAAAAAGACCAAGGCAGTCTTAAAGGATATCCGGGCGCTAAATTAATAACCAATGATAAGTTGTTGGAATTGCCAGTAACTGTTTTGGTGCCGGCGGCTTTGGAAAATCAAATAACAGATAAAAACGCTGGGCGTATCAAAGCCAAAATAATTTTGGAAATGGCTAATGGCCCAACTACTCCTCAGGCGGATGTTAAATTAAATAAGCGGGGTGTGATAGTGGTGCCCGATGTTTTGGCTAATGCCGGCGGCGTGACAGTGTCTTATTTTGAAATGGTTCAAAATTTGCAGCAGTATTATTGGGATGAAGGTGAAGTGATGAGTAAGCTTAAGCCGATTATGGTTCAATCTTTTAAGCAGATTTGGCATCGGTCAGAACAATTAACTATTGATTTACGTACAGCGGCTTATGTGGTGGCCTTGGAAAGAATTGAGCGGGCTATGTTAGCTAAGGGCAGATATTAATTAAAAATTTTTAAAGCCTAATATCTATCCGCCGACTGGTGAAATATCCAAACTAGAATTTCAATATAAATTAGTTTATGGGGATTTGGGGATTGGTAATTATTTAGGATTTAGAAATTAAGATTTAGATTTTTGTGTACTCTGATTTTATTAACAAAAATTATTTGTATGTCGTGGTTGGCAACATCCATGATAGGCAAAAGTACGGTTATATAATTTTAAACGATTTACTAAGTCAGGGATACAAAGCGGTTGGTGTGGATGAAAAATATAATAATGATCATGTCGGATTAGAAGTTTACAATAATTTATCGGAGTTAAAAATCAGGCCAGATGTTTTGGTTTTGGTAATCAAGCCGGCTGCGGGCGCCGAATTATTAAAACAAGCGGACAAATTGGGTATTGATAAAGTTTGGTGCCAGCCCGGTGCTTTTGACGAAACAATTAAAACCACCGCGGCGGAATATAAAATTAATCTAGTGGCTGACGGTAGTTGTTTGATGGTTTTGTTAAAGCAGTTTAAATAAAAAAGGCGGAAGAGTTCCGCCTTGGATTAAATTTTTAGATAAGACCTGTGTGTCCAAATCCACCAGCCGATCTTATAGTATTTGGTAGATCAAGATAATTATTTATTATATTCAGTGTAGGTATGTTAGCGTATTGAAATATTATTTGAGCAATACGCATACCTTGACTTAGTTCGAATGTTTTTTTGCTGCGGTTAAGTACTAATACTCCAGCCTCACCTCTGTAATCTGGGTCTACAGTACCGGGGGCATTAGTGACAGTGATGCCGTATTTAGAGGCTAAGCCAGAACGAGGTGCTACCCAGTAGAACATAGGGAAGGGCATAGCTGTTATAAAGCCTATACCTACAAGAACTGATTCAGATGGTTTAAGTAGATAGATCAATGAGTTTGATTTTTTGGTTACTCTTTTCTTTAGCTCCGGAGGAATCTTTTTAAAATCAAAAATTGTTTTTCTTAAATGTGGGTTATTAATGTCCATTTCAGTAGCTGATACTATAGCTCTTATACGTACATCAAAACCGATCGCCCCCTCTGTTTGTCTTTCTGGTAGTTGACCGCCAGCTAAAAGATGTATTTTAACATCTTTATTTTTCATTTTTAGTTTCCTTTATTTAATTTGTGTTAATTTGATATCATGAAAAAATAATTTATTAGAATTTTGTTTTACCACAAAGTAACTTCAATTTTTCCTGGAAAAGTTTTGATAATGTAGTCCAATACTTCCATTGCTTGGGAATTTTTGTATAATTTATTGTTTTGGAAGTAATTTAGTAGATCAGTAAAATCGGGGCTGTTTAATATTTCTTCCCATTCATGTTCGTCTATTAATTTTTTAAGATGACTGTTTATGGAAACCTTTTGGTGAATTAGTTCATCTTCTTCGGTGGTTTGATTCTGATACCTTTTGTTTGAAATTGTTATATCTACGAATTTTCTTAGCATATCAAAAGCTATTTGGATTTTTTCGTTATTTAAGTTGTCAATTTTCATTTTTATTGTCCTTTTTGTTTTGAGTTTATTTTAATTAGCCAGATTACTCCTTACTGTTATATATTGTCAAATAGACGTATAGTTTACATTACATAGTGACACTCATCTAGTAGAATGGTGACAATGTTAACTACTAACTAGATAAGCGCCTATGAAAGCCAAATATCCACGGGAATTAAGATTTCAGTGGTATGCCTGGGT
>JBMORS010000186.1:0-4915 GCA_049319925.1 Patescibacteria group bacterium
TACGGTTTTTTGTTTAAGCCTATCATGGCAAACAGTTATAAACTTTGTGTCAGAGAATACATTGGTAAGATTATGGATACGGCTAATCCTCCCACGGCCAATCCCAACAGCAGCATTAAAATAGGTTCAATGATAGTGGATAAATTAGACATGGTGCGATCGACATCGTCTTCGTAAAAGGCAGCTAATTCAGTTAGTACCGAATCTAGGGTGCCGGTTTGTTCGCCAACCGCCGTCATTTGTATGACTAAACCCGGAAAAAGTTTGTCATAGTCGCCCATGACAGTGGCTACAGCTGTTCCTTTGCTTAAACGTTGGCCGGTTTGACTGACCGCTTGGCGATAACGGACGTTACCTAAAGTGGAAGCTGTAATTTGAAAAGCTTGTACGATTGGAATATCAGTTTTAAGCAAAGAAGATAAAGTACGACAGAACTTAGCTAGGTTGATTTTTTGCAAAATACTTTTAAAGATAGGCAATTTTAAAAGCAGGCCATGCCACAGCCAGCGGCCTTTAGGGGTGTGTAGCAGTTTTATTAAAACAACCAGACTGATTATTAGACCAAAACTGAGCCAAAGACCATTTTTGACTACAAAATCGCTTAAGGCTATAAGAAGTCTAGTGGGTAAAGGTAGAGTGGCGTTTACTTCTTGAAAGACAGCCATTATTTTTGGGATAACAAAAACAATCATGCCGATACCTATGCCAACCATGGCGATAATTACTACAATTGGGTAAGTTAGGGCGTTTTTGACTTTGCTGATTAGAGCGTGGTTCTTTCTAAGCTGGATAGTTAGCTGTCCTAGCACTTCTTCTAGGCGGCCACTTTTTTCACCAGCGCTGATCATATTAACAAATAAATCAGGCCAGACTTTGGGAAATTTATTAAGACTATCGCTTAGGCTAGATCCTTTATTCACTTCCTCAGCCACCTGACCTAGAATTTGTTTAAGTTGTTTGTTACTGGTTTGGCTAGTTAGGGTTTTAAGGGCTTGTGACAAAGACAGGCCGGCTTTTATCATGACCTGTAAGTTTTGTGTAAAAAATATTTTGTCGACAATGGAAACCGGTTTACCTAGGGTTATGTTGAAGTTGAATTTTTTAGATCCAGTTGAATTTGGTTTATCAACTGGTTCAGCCTCAGTTAGTATGAGGTTTTGGGCGCGAAGGCTGGCAGCCAAATCATGTTCGGAGGCCGCTTCCATTTGTCCGTCTTGTAAGGTACCGTCAGCCCGGCGAGCTTTGTAAATAAAACGCATATTAATCCATGGTTACACGCATAATTTCCTCTAGGGAAGTTATGCCGTTGGCCGCTTTGATAAAACCGTCTTCTAACATAGTTAGCATATTTTGACGCTGAGCTTCTTTTTTAAGTTCACTGGCTGGCGCCCGGTTCAAAATAAGCTGACTGACTTGTTCACTTATTTCGAATATTTCGTAAATACCGATGCGGCCGCGGTAGCCCTGATTATTGCACTGTTTGCAGCCTGCGCCACGCTTGAAACTAAGACTGTCTAAGGTTTTACCAGCTGATTTAATGACGTTCTCCCGTTTTAAGGTTTTAAGTATGTTATCAAGGTTAATTTGTTCGGCCAGATCGTTAAGATTGGTTTTACTTAATTTATAATCAATCGCGCAGTTAGGGCAGATTTTTCTAACTAAACGTTGAGCCACGATAATATTGGTAGTAGAAGCTACTAAGAAAGGCGCTATGCCCATGTCGAGCAATCTGGGTAGTGTGCCGACGGCGTCGTTGGTGTGTAAGGTGGATAAGACTAAATGTCCGGTCATGGCGGCGTGAATGGCTATTTCAGCTGTTTCCAAATCACGAATTTCGCCGACCATTATAATGTCCGGGTCCTGTCTGAGTAATGATCTTAGGCCATTAGCAAAAGTAAAACCGATACGCGGAGAAACTTGACTTTGGTTAAGTCGGGGTAGACGATATTCAATTGGATCTTCAATGGTGGAAATGTTAACATCATTAGTATTAAGGACATTTAAAACCGAGTAGAGTGTAGTGGTTTTACCGCTGCCAGTCGGACCGGTTACCAAAATCATACCATGTGGCTTGTCAATATTACGTTTTAGAATGGTTAAAGGATTAGGTTGTAGACCCAGTTGTTCTAAGGTTAAGGCTTGGCCTGATTCTTGTAGTAGTCGTAAAACTATTTTTTCCCCGTCAAATACAGGAATAATAGAAACACGGAAAGAATATTGGTAATCTTTGTTGGTTATTTTAAAACGGCCATCTTGTGGTAGTCTGTGTTCATCTAGTTTTAAATTGGCTAAAATTTTTATACGAGCAATTAGTCCGTCTTTGGCTTCTTTTGGCAAAGACATAACGTCTCTTAATAATCCGTCTATTCGGTAACGGACAATAACTTCTTGTTCAGTTGGTTCAATATGGATATCCGAAGCTCTTTCAAAAACGGCGTATTCCAACAGAGTGTCGACTATTCTGATAACTGGCAAATCTTCGGCCAGTTTTTTAAGCTCGACTGGTTGGCCAGCCGCGGTTTTGGGCTTGTCTTCTTTGGTAAGTTCGGCAAATTCGGCTTTGAGACTTTTGTGATATTGTTGTAAGGCTTGTTTTAAGGAAGTAGGCGAGGTTAAAGCCACTTCAATCTGACTGTTGAATTTTTTTCCTAAAAATTCAAAAGTCGGCAAATCATCAGGTTCGATGGCGGCAATTTTAACAGCCGTGGCGTTTTTATCATAGGCCACTAATTGATGCGATTCAGCAATTGGTTCTGGTACGGCCAGTAAAATATCTTTGCGGATGACTGTGCTGTGTAGGTCGACAAAAGGAATTTTTAATTCTTGGGCCATGGCCTGGTACAGGTCATTTTCTTTAACCAATTGATTATCTATTAAAAATTTTTCCAAACTCAAACCTTGTTTAAGACAATCTTGTTTAGCTTTGTTTAGTTTAGCCGAAGTCAATAGCTGGTTGTTAAGCAGGGCTTTATAAAGAAGATTTTGGTTTAACATATTTTTGATAGGCTAGATTTAAGGCCTCTTGACTAGAGTATACCAAAGGTTGTTTAAAATAGACAATTAGATAGTTGGGCTTAAGGTTGCCAAAAGGTGTCTAAAATAGCTACAATTCAAGAACAGACTTTATGTTTGATATATTTGGTAAAAAAATTATTAGCTGGCAGTGGCGCAAAGAATCTTGGCGGTCTTTTTGGCGTCAAAAATTAGTTTGGTTGCCAGTTGGTCTGACCTTGTTAGTAACAGCCTTGTCTTGGTTATGGTTAATTGTAGTTTTGCCTAAGGGAGCCCTGTTAAGTGTTATTAGGTATTCAGCGGTCTTGGGGCCCAATTGGCTAGCCGAACCTTACTATTTATATTTGGTTCCTGGCCTAGCCAGTTTATTTGTGTTAGTTAATATCTTATTAAGTTTTTATTTGGGCCGGCGGGCTTTATTTTTGAAACAGCTTTGGTTATGGTTGGGCCTGTTTTTAGCCGTCGGTTGGTTAGGATTGGTATTTTTATTGGTTTGGATTAATACTTAGTGGCAATTTATGTTTTACAGTTCCGTCTTTGAAGTAATCCTTTTGACCATGGTGTCTTTTTTATTGGCTTTAAGTTGGACGCCTCTCCTGACTCATTTTTTGTATCGTTATCGTTTGGGTAAGCAAGTCAGGGATTCAGATAGCGCGCCTATTATGTCAGCCCTGCATAAAGATAAGAACGGCACGCCAACTATGGGTGGTTTGCTTGTTTGGCTAACAGTTTTGATTTTGGCTTTGTTATTTTTTTATTTGGATCACTGGTTTAATTGGGGTCTTAATTTTTTAACGCGTAGTGAAACTTTATTACCTTTAGGCGCTTTGGTAGCTTCGGCTTTGGTTGGCTTGGTGGATGATCTTTTTAATATCAGAGGTTTTGGACCTAAAGGTGGTGGTTTGAGTGTTAAGCACCGCTTACTAATTTATACAGCTATTGCTTTGGTTGGAGCTTGGTGGTTTTACTATAAATTAGACTGGGATGTCTTTCATATTCCTTTTTTGGGCAACCTTAGCGTGGGTTGGTGGTATATTCCCATTTTTATTTTTATCATTGTGGCTACGGCTTTTTCGGTTAATGAGACTGATGGTTTGGACGGTTTAGCCGGTGGTACGCTGCTGACAGCCTTTGGGGCTTATGGCGCTATTGCTTTTTTACAGGGCAAATATGATTTGGCTACTTTTTGCGGAGTAATTGTGGGGGCTTTATTGGCCTTTTTGTGGTTTAATATAAATCCGGCTCGTTTTTTTATGGGTGACACAGGCGCTATGTCTTTGGGTGTTACTTTAGGCATCGTAGCTATGCTGACTAACAGTGTTTTATTGTTGCCGATTATAGGTTTTGTTTTTGTCTTGGAGTCTTTGTCAGTGATTATTCAAGTTTTGTCTAAAAAAATTCGACGACGTAAAGTTTTTTTGTCCGCCCCTCTGCACCATCATTTAGAAGCTATAGGTTGGACAGAACCTAAAATAGTCATGCGTTTTTGGGTAATATCCGGCGTAATGGCGGCAGCTGGTTTGATAATCGCTCTACTGGATAAAGGTTTTTAAAATTATGCCCCAGACTTTAAGTTTTAAAAATTTAAGAGTTTTAGTGTTGGGTTTGGGATTGCATGGCGGCGGTTTGGCTGTGGCTAATTGGCTGATAAGTCAGGGAGCAAGGGTTACGGTTAGTGATTTAAAAACGGCCCAAGAACTTAAACCTAGTTTAAAAAAGCTAATTAAATCGCCGAATTTAAAATTGGTTTTAGGTCGGCAGCCTGTAAGCCTGCTTAAGGATTGTGATTTAGTAGTACAAAATCCCGGTGTACCCAGGCAGGCTCCGATAATAAAATTGGCTCGTCGTCTTAAGATGCCTATAGAAAATGAGGCTAGTTTGTTTTTAAAAATTTGTCCTAGCC
>JBMORS010000187.1:0-4872 GCA_049319925.1 Patescibacteria group bacterium
ACTCCACTTCATCATCAGCCAGTGTTGTGCCGCAACGAGTACACCAATTAACAATTCTTTTACCCCGATAAATTAAACCATCGTTATACATTTTAACAAAAACTTCTTTGACTGCCCGTGACAAACCTTCGTCCAACGTGTATCGTTCTCTGGACCAATCGCAAGAAGCGCCCATAGCCCGCATTTGCTGACGAATAGTATTTTTAGAACCGGCCACAAAATCATTTATTCTTTTAAGCAACTCCTCCCGACCATAATCAAATCTAGTTTTATTTTCCTCTTTGTATAATTTTTTTTCTACCACATTCTGAGTGGCAATAGCGGCATGATCAGTACCCGGTAACCACAAAGTTCTTTTACCCCTAAGTCTTTGATAACGCACCACCAAGTCTTGAATGGCCAGCATAGTAGCGTGTCCCAAATGTAAAGTACCAGTGGCGTTAGGCGGCGGCAAACTGACAGAAAAATAATCACCAGTCGAGGTTAAATTATCCGGATTAAAAAAACCAGAATCTTCCCAAAATTTATAAACCGAATCTTCATATTTTTTGGGTTCGTATGATTTTGATAATTCTTTATTAGCCATAAATTATTTAGGTTATAAAAAATCCCACAGCCTAAAACCAGCTTGGGATAAGGGCCTCGTCTCCGCCATCCGCCAACCGGCAGAAGCGGACGAGGCGGTACCACCTTATTCATTCTGAGTCTAGCCGAGGAATTTATATCCCAGCTATTCTCAAAAATTCTTAATTCTAACGCTATGACGGGCGCACCCCGAAGGGTTCTACTAACCTTAGCTAACCAAGGAGTTCTTCCCTTAACCTATTTTTAAGCGGCGACATTACTTCCGCTTTTTAAGGTCTTTTATTAACTTACATAATAATCTTAATCTAATTAACACTAAAGTCAAACAAAAACACCCCCTGTTTACCAAGAGGCGTTTTTTACAAAAAAATAATTTACGATTTTAAAGCATCCTTTAAACTTTTACCAGCTTTAAATTTAGGCACTATTACTGCGGGAATCTGCATTTTTTCTCCCGGATTCTGAGGATTGACGCCCATGCGGGCGGCCCGCTGCCGAGCAGAAAAACTGCCAAACCCGGTAATTGTCACTTCGCTGCCGGCCTTTAAGGTGTTAATAATGACGTCTACCATCGCCTCCAACGTTTCCTCAGCCTGCTTTTTGCTAAGCTGGACTTTGGCGGCTATTTTCTCGGCTAGTTCCGCTTTGTTCATGGTGTCACCCCCTTTCCTTTAAGCTTGGCTTTAAATTAGCTTAAATTAACTGACTATCTTAATTTTATCACAAAAACTAAGCAATAGCCACCAATTTACTCAAACGTTCAATTGTCTGAGCCTTACCAGTAGCGACAGAAAAATCCACCAAAACACCATTAACCTGCGTACTACCCAACTCCAAAGGCTCCAAACGTTGAGGTAGGTTAGTTAAAAATCTCTGTAAACTCCCTTCTTTTTTAACGCCAATCACCCCATCAACCGCACCAGTCATACCAACATCCGTTAAATAAGCTGTGCCCCCAGGAAAAATTCTTTCATCAGCCGTCATAACGTGAGTATGACTACCCAAAACCGCCGTAACCCGACCATCCAAATACCAAGCTAGGGCAATTTTCTCACTAGTGGCCTCGGCATGAAAATCAACTATTATTGATTTGATAGATGATCGTAAATTTTCCTTGATTAAAAATTCATCCATCTTTTTAAAAGGCGAATCTACTCCCTCATCCATAAACACCTGGCCCAACAAATGCACAACCATTATTTCCCGACTACCCACTTTAATACGAATGGCTCCTTGACCGGGTTTTTGGTCTAAATAATTTAAAGGCCTAATTAAAAAATTTTTATTGTCTTCCAATAAATCAACGGCTTCCGGCGTGTCAAAAATATGATCCCCGCCGGTAAAAACATCAATCTGCAAAGATTGCAGTTCACTTAAGGTTTTTTTGGTCACTCCTCGACCGTGCGCCAAATTATCTACATTAGCTACCACTAAATCTGGTTTATAAACCTGACGCCAATCCGGTAAAACCTTAGCTAAGGCTTGCCGGCCGGCTCGACCAACAATATCACCTATAAAAAGTAACCTCATAAACAAAATTACCTAGCGTATTCAATAATCCTGGTCTCCCTAATAACATTAACTTTTATTTCACCTGGGTACTTAAGTTCTTGCTCTATCTTGTCCGCTATATCACGAGCTAATTTAGTGGCCGTGTAATCGTCTATCTCTTCCGGCTTAACAAAAACCCGAACTTCTCGACCAGCCTGAATAGCATAAACCTTGTCCACGCCCGTAAAATCGGAGGCTACGTTTTCTAGTTCCTGCAAACGTTGCAAATAGTTTTCGTAAGTATCTTTTCTGGCACCCGGCCTAGACCCGGAAATAGCGTCTGCTACCTTAGTAATAATACCTTCCAAAGTCTGTGGGGAATCTTCATGGTGGGCAATTGATAAATAAGCTACTTCTTCCGGTAAACCGAATTTTTTCATTATGTCATAACCGATTTCTGGATGCGAACCTTGAATTTCATGGTCAACCGCCTTACCAATATCGTGCAATAAGCCACCTTTTGTGGCCACCGTCACGTTAGCGTCCAACTCCTCAGCTAATAATTTAGATAAAAAAGCTACCTCTTTGGAGTGCTGTAAAACATTTTGCCCATAACTAGTACGGAATTTAAGCCGGCCTAGTAGCTGTATTAATTTAGGATCTAGTCCTGCCACTCCAACTTCGTAAGCTGCTTCCTCACCAGCTCGCCTAATATCGTCACTTATTTCCCGTTTAGCTTTATCTATCGCCTCTTCTATTCGGCCTGGATGAATACGACCATCAGCTATCAAAGCTTGTAAAGCCTTACAAGCCACATGACGCCTAATCGGATTAAACCCTGATATAACAATAGTACCCGGTGTTTCGTCAACTATTATTTCTACGCCAGTTAATTGTTCAATAGCCTTAATATTACGTCCCTCCTTACCAATAATACGACCCTTCATATCATCGCTTGGTAAATCAACTATCGTAGTAGTCGTTTCTACCACATGAGAAGAAGCTACTCTTTCCATAGCTGTGGCAATAATAGATTTAGCTTTCTTCTCCACTTCCTGATTAGAAACGTCTTCCAACTTTCTAATTCTGACAACTAATTCATCCTTTATTTTTTCCTCAACGTTATCAAACAAAACCTTTTGAGCCTCTTCTCTGGTCAAAGAAGCTATTTTTTCTAATTTTTGAAACTGCTCTTCTCGAACCTTTTTAATTTCCTCACGGGCAGTTTCAAATTTTAACCTTTCCTCTTCAGTTTTTTGCTTCTGTGCCTCCAGCTCCAATAATTTATTGTCGAAAATAGTTTCTCTTTTTTCCAACCGATCCTGCAAATGCTGAATATCACGACGGCGAGCCATTTCCTCTTGCTTGGCATCTTCTATAACCTTAATGGCCTTTTCTTTAGCCTGTAATAAAATATCTTTTTCCTGATTCTTAGCAGTACTAATTATAGAATTAGCCTCTGCTTCAGCCGCGTCTTTAGACCGAACGGATAAAAAACGCCTTAACAAATAACCAAAAAACAATCCGGCACCAAGTGCCAATAATATAAAAACATAAACAAAATTAGACATAAAAAATCCTTAAGCCACAAATCTTTTTGATTTGTAACTACAAAGGATATTATACCTGATTGGCTGCCAAAAAATTGAAGCTAACTTAAACCAGAACCCGCTTGATTTAACAAGCTGGTTTATTATTTTATTCTAATACCGTAATAAATAACTGGTTTAACTACCATGGTTAAACAAAGAACAATGTAAAAACCGATAGTTGTAACTTCTTTTTAAATCTAGTGCCAAACAAGCCTCATCCTTTATAATTCACTCTCTACAAAGACTTGCAAGTTAAATATCAGCTCTTCCACTATACCCTAAAATAAAGACAAAATCAAGATTTAAAAAACCCCCTATTTAAGGGGGTTATTGATTCCTAATTAATGAGCGGGCTTAATTATCTTATCCACTATGCCGTATTTTAAAGCTTCTTCGGCGGTCATAAAATAATCCCGGTCAGTATCCTTTTCTATCTTAGCTAAAGCCTGACCAGTGTGCTTGGCTAAAATTTTATTTAACCTATCTCTTAAGCGCAAAATATGCTCGGCTCTTATTTTAATGTCCGTAGCCTGACCCTCGGCTCCACCCATAATTTGATGAATCATAACTTCCGCATTGGGTAAAATAAACCTTTTTCCTTTGGTACCAGCGGCTAGCAAAGTTGCTCCCATTGAAGCAGCCATACCAACACAAATAGTCGCCACATCACATTTAACATACTGCATAGTATCGTAAATGGCTAACCCGCTGGTTACCAAGCCGCCCGGCGTATTAACATATAATTTGATATCTTGCTTGGCATCCTGACTTTCTAAAAAAAGAAGTTGGGCAATAACCGCGTTAGCTAAATCATCAGTAACTGGATCGCCAATAAAAATAATTCTCTCTTTTAACAAGCGGGAATAAATATCATAAGCCCGTTCACCAAACTGAGACTTTTCTACCACCATGGGTATTAAATTCATATTTTTGTTAGTCATATATTTAAATTATATCAATATTTTATATCAACCGCCAGCCAACTGACTTTATTAAAAAACTACAGAATCTGCCAAAGACCGGCTTTAACCGCTAGCTGCCCGACCACAGTAAAACCAGCGGCTTTCCTATGACCACCACCACCTAAAGCTCTGGCTAATTTAGCCACATCAATCTCCTCATGGGTAGTTCTTAAACTACCCTTAACTGTACCATCGGATTGCTCTTTTAAAACCAACACCGCTTTTATACCAGACAAATCATT
>JBMORS010000188.1:0-4766 GCA_049319925.1 Patescibacteria group bacterium
AATAAAGTCATAGGCCTGTTTACCTCGCAATCCTAAACGAGCCATACCAGTATCTATTTTTAAATGGACTCTAGCTGGCTGTCCGGCTCTTCGGGCAGCTGTTTGCAAAGCCTGCAAAGCTAACTTTTCATAAACAACAAAAGAAATATTATTTTTTATGGCTCGAACTAATTCTACCTGTCTTAAGGGTTGATAATAACTCAAAACCAAAATAGGTAATTTAATTTTAGCCTGACGTAAAACCAAAGCCTCTGACAGCGAAGCTACGCCCAGCCAATCTACCTGACCAGACAACTCCCCTACTTGGGCGGCTAAAACCAAGCCATGACCATAGGCATTACTTTTAACCACTGCCATCAATTTTGTCTCTTTACCCAAAAAAGACCGATGAACACTTATATTGTTCAATAAAGCTCCACGGCTTATTTCTACCCAAGAATAATTAGGATAACCCTTCATGTTTTTTAATCCTTAACTAACCTATTTTAGTTACCCCTGACATATAAGGCCGCAAAACTTCGGGAATAGTAATACTGCCATCAGCCTGCTGATAGTTTTCTAGTATAGCTATTAAAGTACGGCCTATGGCAAAAACCGTACCATTTAGCATATGGACAAACTCTGGCTTACCGGCGGTTGTTTTATAACGGATATTTAAACGCCGGGCTTGAAAATCTGTAGTCGTGGAACAAGAATGAGTCTCACGGTATTTGCCTTCGGAGGGAATCCAAGTTTCTATATCATACTTACGGGCCGCCGGATCACCCAAATCGGCCGTACACATTTTTATAACTTGATAAGGTAATTTTAAACCCTGCATCAATTCTTCTTCCAGAGACAATAATTTATCATGTTCTTGGTCTGAATCTTCTGGTTTAGTAAATACGACCATTTCTAGTTTATCAAACTGATGAACGCGCAAAATACCTTTAGTATCCTTACCATAACTGCCAGCCTCACTTCTAAAACAAGAAGAAAAACCAACATACCTCTTAGGTAAATCACCTATCTCTAATACCTCATCCATATGCATAGGACCAATGGACTGTTCAGAAGTGCCTACCAAATAAAGCTGCTGTTCCTTTAAATGATAAGTTTCCTCCTCACCGCCGTTTTCTAAATAACCCATGGCTTGCATGGCTTTTTCGCTTATCAAAACCGGTGGCACCACAGGCACAAAACCGTTTTTAAGAACAACTGATAAACCATACTGAACTAAAGCAAATTCCAGCAAAACTGCCTGATTTTTTAAATAACCAAACCTAGAGCCAGACACCTTAGCCGCCCGGGTCATATCTATCAAATCGTGCTTTTGGGCTAAGGTTAAATAATCTTGAGGGGCAAAGCTAAAATTAGGCTTATCACCCACTTGCCTTAAAACTTCATTATCATTTTCAGTTTTACCAACTTTAACATCGGGCCGAGCCGGATTAGGTATAGTAAGCAATATTTGATTCAACTGATCAGATAACTGTTTTAAGGCTTGTTCTTTATCCTTAAGTAATTCTTTTTTAGCTTTAGCCTCTATTCGGTCAGCCTCGCTTAGTAACTTATCACCCCGACCCTGACGTAAACTGTCTACCTCGGCCTGCAAAGCCCTTTTTTGGCTGTCCAAATCCAAAATAGCCTTAACGTCCACCAATCTATTTTTAGCCTGACTGGCAGCGGTTATTAAATCTGGATTGTCTCTTAAAAATTTTATATCAATCATAATTTAGCAAGATAAGGCTCTAACTGTTTAATTATTTCCGAACGATGTCGAAAACCAGCTGTTTCTAACTGTTCATAAGTTAACTCAGCTGACATTTTATTGTATTTTGACACAAAAAACAAAGAACGAAAAGGATAACCGGGAATTATTTTATCACAAGCCGCCTCAGCTATATAACCTGTTATACCCTGCCCCAAGGCTGTATAAATTTGATCCGGACTTACTACCAAAGCTGTAGCTATGGCAAAATGACAAGTTCTTTTATCCCAGGACACCCCCTGCAAACGACGCAGGGTTTCGCTTATTAATTCCTGATCGCTAGCTTCTTTTTGAGATCCTTCAAAAATACGGCGCGAATTAACGCCCGGCCAGCCGTCTAAAACATCTATTTCCAAACCGCTATCATCAGCCAGAGTTGGCAAACCAGACAATTGATAATAAAACTTGGCTTTAGCCAGGGCATTGTCCTTAAAAGTCTGGCTCTCTTCTGGAGCTTTATCTGTTATAGCCATATCTTTAAGAGAAACTAAATCAAAAGAGTAGACTTTTAATAATTCAGCAAACTCATCAAATTTAGCAGGGTTATGTGTAGCAATTAACAACCTAGACATAATTAATTTTTCCTGGGACCAGACGGCGTCGTTAAGTCATCAAAAGGCAAATTTAAATTACTTAACTTCTCAGCTTGAATCATTTCCTCGGCCACACCAACGTGATCTAATTCTTTTAAACTTTCCAAATCCACCCATTTATAATCAACAAAATCTTTAGGATCAAAATTCACTGTTTGTTCATTATTAGCCAAACGACACAAATAAGTAAAAACTCTGACAGCCTGGCCATCTGGCCTAATAAAAGCCGTATCCCTTAATAAAACCTTACCCGGCTGTAAATCTAACCCAGCCTCCTCTTTTACCTCACGCCTTAAAACCGATTCTATGTCTTCCAGGCCTTCGGTTTTACCTCCGGGAAAACACCATTTATTGGGATAAGCCAATTCGCGAGGATGTCTTTTTAACAACAAATAGCGGCCGTCCTTATTTCTAATTACGGCCGTGACAGCAACTATATAGAGCTTATTGGTTTTATCGTAAGGCATAATTACCGCCTAATTATCCCTCATTGGTGGAAAAAGAACTGTTTCCCGAATAGGTTTATCAATAATAAAACTAAAGAGTCTCTCTGAAAAACCAAAACCAGCTGCTGGCGGCATACCATACTCCAAGGCTTCTATAAAATCATCATCCAACATCATAGCTTCATTATCACCGCCTTCCCTAAGCTTCATTTGCTCAGCAAATCTGGCTCGTTGGTCTTTAGGATCGTTAAGCTCGCTAAACCCGTTGCCTAACTCTGAACCGGCGGCAATTATTTGCATTCTTTCCACCCGACCCGGCATGGTGCGATGTCTTTTGGCCAAAGGCGAAACTTCCAAAGGATGATTAATCAAAAATAACGGACCCACTACTTTGGGGCGTACTAATTTTTTCCAAAATAAATCTATCAACCGACCAGCACCCATATTATCTTCATATCTGACTTTATGTCGTTCTAATAATTGACGTAACTCTTTAACATCTGTCAGACCGGACAAATCTTCGTTAGTATATTCTTTAATAATTTCAAAATAATCTTTTTGTGGCCAATCACCCGACCAATCTATAGTCTTGCCGTCATAAACCGTAATTAAACTGCCGGTGACAGCCTGAATAATCGCCTGATACATTTGTCTGGTAAAAACCATTAAATCCTGATAATCAGCATAGGCCCAATAAAATTCGCACATGGTGTAATCTTGCAAATGCTCGGTATCTATACCCTCGTTTCTAAAAACTTTGCCGATTTCAAAAACTTTATCAAAACCGCCAACTAACAAACGTTTTAAAGGTAACTCCAAAGATATACGCAAATAAAAATCTTTGTCCAAAGCGTCATGATGAGTAACAAAAGGATTAGCATCAGCTCCGCCGGCAATAGTTTCCAAGGCCGGCGTATCCACTTCCATAAAATCGGCTGATTGCAACCAACTGCGGGCCGTTTGCCAAAAAATAGATTTCTTCTTAAACATTTCTCTGGTTTCAGCCGACATCATTAAATCCACATAACGCCGCCTTAACCTTTGTTCTACATCCTTAAGGCCGTGCCATTTTTCCGGTAAAATTTGTAAACCCTTGGCCAAAGGAATTATTTGCTTAGCCAAAATAGACAATTCACCCCGTCGACTTTTTACCAAAACACCAGATACACCAACAATATCACCGCGATCTAAATTAGCTGCTAATTGCCAAACTTTGTCAGCGGTTATTTTTTCTACCAAAGCTATTTGTAAACTACCGGTTTCGTCCTGCAAAGTAGCAAACCACAAAGAACCATGCGGTCGCAAGGTCATTAAACGACCGGCGGTTACCAAAATTTCCTGCCCGTCCACTGACTCACCGGTTAAAACCGGCACTTCTGCTTGCTCGGCCAGAGCTCGTATTTCAGCTACAGTCTGCTGCCTTTTAAAATCGCTGGGATAAAGCTTAAACCCTAAATCCTGCCAGACTTGCAGCTTGTCCTGACGGCTTTTTAATTCCTGATCTTGACGTATAGACATAAGTTAAATATATGGCTAATTTTAACCTTTATTTATAAGTCTGGCAAACCAAACGGCTCAGACCATTTTACTAGTCTGAGCCGTTTAAACTTAAAACAATAAAATCTTAACTTATTTTAGTAATCTTATAAACTACCCGACCAGCCGGCAAATCCACCTCTACCTTATCTCCCACCTTACGTCCCAAAAAAGCTTGTCCCAACGGCGACTCGTTAGAAATTAAACCCTTAGCCGGGTTGGCTTCATTAGAACCAACTATAGTATATTCCCTATCTCCTTGTGGGGTGGCAAAAGATACTGTAGAGCCCACTTGAACATCATCACCGCTGGCTGATTCTGGTATGACCTCCACATTTTTCAAAATATTTTCCAATTCAATAATCCGGCCTTCAATAAAACCCTGCTCAGTTTTGGCCTCCACATATTCGGCGTTTTCCGACAAATCGCCTAATTCTTTAG
>JBMORS010000189.1:0-4718 GCA_049319925.1 Patescibacteria group bacterium
ATACTTTACTATAATACTAATATGCCTAAGAAGTCAAGAGTTATAGGATTAGTTTTAGTTACAGTTTTATTAGTTGGTTGTAGTTATCAACAGACTACAAAAATTTTACCGACTGAAAAAATAAAACTAGGCCAAGGTGAATTAGTAGTGGAGTTGGCTGTTACGCAACAAGAACAATCTAAAGGTTTATCTGATCGTTCAAGTTTGGGTAAGAATAGGGGAATGCTATTTGTTTTTTCTAAGCCTGGCAATTACACTTTTTGGATGGACAAAATGAATTTTCCTATTGATATTATTTGGTTGAATAACGGAGAAGTTGTAGGTATAAATGATAATGTACCACCGCCGCTAGAACCCGACGCTAGGGTACAAACTGTTTTTCCTCCCCAAGAAATTGATTTGGTTTTAGAAACAGCAGCTGGTTGGGCTAAAGATAATGCTGTTAAGGTTGGTTCTAAAATAGAATATTTACCCTAATTTTAGCCAAAAAATACTTAATCCTTAAGGATTGACAAAACCCTTAAGTTATATTATTATACCTAAGCTTATATTTTTTAATGGTATTTATATGTCTAAGATTGCCGTAGTTCGCACTGGTGGTAAACAGTATTTAATTCACGAGGGCGACGATTTAAGAATAGAGAAGATTAAACAAGAATCTGGCCAAGAATTAGCCTTGGCTGATGTTTTATTAATAGCCGAAGAAGATGGTTCGCAAATCACTTTAGGTCAACCTAATGTGAAATCAGATATTAAGGCTAAAATTTTAAAACAAGGTCGGGCTAAAAAAATCAGAGTAGTTCATTATAAAGCCAAGGTCAGACACCATAAAGTTTACGGACACAGGCAGCCTTTTACCGAAATTAAAGTCGGTAAAATATCTTAATATTACTAATTAACCTTAAATTTTGGGCCTATTAAAGGTTCCAAGGAAAAGGACAGAACATATGCTCGATGACGAGCTCATGCAAGGCGGCAACCAGGCAAATGATGATTTAGCCGGTTACCAGTCTGAAGACGAAGAAAAAGAAGAAGAATACGAAGATGAGGAAGAAAATGATGAGGATGATGAAGAAGATGATGATGATGAAGATGATGAATAAATAAATATAACCCCCAACTTTTAGTTGGGGGGTTATAATTTAAATAGGATTAATTAGTTATAATTCTCGCCGTTCTTTTAGGGCATTTTCCAAAGTTATCTCATCAGCATATTCCAAGTCAGCTCCCATTGGCAAACCACGGGCTAGACGAGTGACTTTTATTTTTAAAGGTTTTATCAGTTGGCTTAAATAAAGACTGGTGGTTTCCCCGTCTATATCTGGGTTAAGAGCTAGGATAACTTCTTTAATACCATTGTTTTTTAAACGATCTATTAACTCTTTGATATGAATTTGTTCTGGGGAAATCCCTTCTAAAGGGCTAATTACTCCGCCCAGAACATGATAGAGTCCGTTAAAGGCCTGGGTTTTTTCTAGCACCGGAATATTTTGGCTGGCAGCTACTACACATAATATATGTTTGTCGCGTTTTTTGTCAGCACAAATTTGGCAGGGATTTTGATCGGCAAATCTGAAACAATTTGAACAAGTGATTATTTCACTATGAACCTTGGTTAGACTGTTAGCGAATTCTAGTAGGCTATTTTTGGGTTTTTTAAGCAAATAGTAAACCAGCCGTTCGGCTGTTTTTGGTCCAATGCCGGGTAAGCTAGAAAATTCTTTAAGCAGTTGTTCTAAAGCGCGTGGAGTAGGAGACATAGTGAAATTTCAAAATTCAAAAATCAAATATCAAAATTACATAATGGACTTTATATCATTATAGCAAAAAGAGCTTATTAATAAAGCTCTTTTTGCTAGTGAATTAGTAGGCAGTTTATTTAGCGATTAAGCCCTAAACCTAAGCCTCGACCAAATCGTAGACCTTTTTTAAGACCTTTGTTAAATGGTTCGTTATTGGGGTGATTTTGTTGCCTAGATTCCATTTGCTTAAGCCTGGCGTCAGCCTGAGCTTGAGTAATGGTTCCATTTGCCACCATTTGTTGCAGTTTCTCTTGCTGATAGGTTTTCATTTTAGCTTGCCAGTCAGCTAAGGAAATGTTTTGTTGAGCGGCAATTTGCTCAAAATTAAGGCCAGATTCTAATTTAGTTTTTAGCGCCTCACTGGTTAAGCCAAGTAACTTGGCTTTGGCGTCTAACATGATTTGTTGGCCAGGACCTCTTGCCGAAAGGGATTGATTAATCGATGGGCTAGCCGCTAGGGCGGTATAGACAAAACCTAAACCTAAAACGAGAGAAGTTATTATTACAGCAGTTTTTTTCATAAATTTAGTGATAAGAATAATTTTAATTAAACGACCTTTCACTAAGTAATACAGTTGGAATTAAAATTTGTTTCAACGGGGAGGTAATATAGGACGATTATTTTGGTTTTTTAATTTATTTTTACCCGGCCCTTTTTTCATGTGTGGGAAGATAGATTTTTCTTCATCCTGTATTTTTCTAATACCTTGAGCGGTGATAATAGTTTCATCGGCTGGACCGCGGACGATTATTTTGTCACCCAGGTCAAAGTCATTACCCAAAGGGAACCGAGTATAGGATTTTATTTGTATCTGCCAGTTTTTTTGCAAACTATCTTCTATTTCCCAAATATCGTCGGATATTTTTGTTAAAGTCCCGGCCGTGGCCCCGCTCCATCGGCCGTTAAGATTTTGGTTGTAGATTGGCCCCAGCCAAGGCAAGTTTTGGTTAAAAGCTTTTTCTGATAGCCGGGCATGCAGAGGGGTTAAATTAATTAGTAAACCAGCGGACAGGCTTAAAATAGCGACTAAACTAACAGTGTAGACGGCTGGTTTTTTATAAGCCGTGGTTTGGCGATAAGCCAACAGGCTTAAAATTAGACCGAACAAAGTTGTTATTATCAAAATTAAAATAGGCAGAGAATTAAAGAAAATTCCCCAGCCAGCCCAACCAGAACCCTTAAAGACCAGGCTATTATAACGCAGTATATAGAACATTAAGCTGGTTAGCAGTATTAATAATAGGCTGAATAAAAGCCCGCTTAGCCAGCTTAAAGTTCGACCAGTAGCGAAAAAAGCCTTGCTGTGCATTTTTATTTGGCCACTGGTTATTTTGTTTATTACCAATTGTTTTAAGTTGTCGGGTTGATTGTTCATAAATTTATTGGTCTGGACACAGTTTTTTTAGTTCCTCAATACCTCGTTTAAGCCGGATACTAACCGTGCCTAAGGGAATTTTTAAAATTTCAGCAATATCCTTATAAGATAAATTTTCTTGATAACGCATTATTAATACTTCACGGTATTTGGGTTTAAGTTTGTCTAAACAGGTGTTAAGATAATTTTTTAATTCCTTGTCTAAAATATCTTGAGCTGGATTGTCTGGGGCTACGGGATGGGGGAATAAAGTGTCGGGATCAAAAAATGGTAAAGGGCTGTAGCTTAATCTTTTTAAAAAATTAAAGCTTAAATTATGGGCGATACGGTATAGCCAGGGTGACCAGCGTAAATCAGTTTTAAAACTATTTATGTTTTGATAGGCTTTTAAAAAAGTTTCCTGAACAATGTCTTCGCTGTCCGGTCGGTTTAAGGTTAGCCTTTTTACGTAGCGCAGGATTTTTGCTTGATAACGTGACATTAGTTGGTTAAAGGCTTCAAACTGCCCATTTTGTACTTTAATAGCCAACTGTTCATCTGTCAGGTTGATTAAATCTGTTTCTGCCATATCTATATAATACAACTAAATGGTTGTTTTGTTTCATTTAAAAACCCGCTATTAAGCGGATTTTTTAGATAGGTCGATTATTGATTCCAAAAGTTCGGGCAGGTTAGTACAGCCGTCACTATCTGCAAAATGTCCACGGTCTTTTAGAATTATAATTTTGGCACCCTGCTTAAGAAAGGGTTCAATTTGTTCTACAGGCACGGCCCAATCGTTATCAGAGAAAAAGCAAGTTAAATCAGAGCAAGTTTGTTTTATTTTTGGCCAGTTAATTGGTTGATTAAAAAAGTTGGCAAAAGGTTGGTATTTATCATTTGTCAGCATTTTACTAAAACCAGCTACCAAGAAAGCGCCACCGATTTGTGTGCCAGCAGGCAGTTGTTCCAAATAGCGGAGTATAGCTATACAGCCTAAACTATGGCCAACTAAATAAGTGTCTAAATTAGGCTTAGGTATGGTTTTGGTTATAGTATCAACCCAATCTTGCTCAACAGGCTGTTTAGGATTAGGCATTTGTGGATTAAAAGTGTTTAATCCAGATTTGATTAATTCATTTTTAAGCCAACCCTTAAAACCATTGTCTGGGCTGCCGCCAAAACCATGAATTATAACTACCTGTGGCATTATTTTAAGCCTGGTATATTTAAACCACCTTGCTGACGTACTTTAGTGGCCATTATTTTTTGCACTTTTTTATTAGCGTCGTTAACGGCTTCTTTTATACCTTTTTCCAGGTCGGTTTTTTTGCTAGGTGTCATTAATTCTGAATCTATCACAACTTCTTCTATTTCTTGGTTGCCACTCATTTTAATTTTTACTTTGCCCCAGGCGGCCGAAGTTTCCACATGTTCCTGCGATAACATGTTTTGGATGGATTTAGCTTGTTGTCTTAGATCTTTAATTTCTTTCAGTTTGGAAAACATTGGCATAATAATTTAATTAAAAATAAGAATGAATATTCAAAGTCAGAAGTAA
>JBMORS010000190.1:0-4658 GCA_049319925.1 Patescibacteria group bacterium
AGTTATATCAGCGCCTAACTTATTTAAAAAATTACATAAATCCTGTACGTGCGGTTCAGCCGCCGCCAGTTCAATTACAGTAACACCTTTAGCCAACACAGCGGCCATAATAATATTTTCCGTAGCAGTAACTGAAAATTCCGGCAAAACTATGCGCGCACCTTGTAAAGACTTAGCCTGCAAAAGGTAAGAATCATTAATCTGCTCCACTTTGGCGCCTAATTGCTGCAAACCGACAAAATGGGCGCTAAGCGGACGGTTGCCAATTATACAACCACCTGGTTCGGGCAAACTGACTTCCCCAAAACGACTAAGCAACGGACCAAACATCAAAACCGATGATCGCATACTGCGCACCAGCGTCCTGTCTAATTTAGCAGCCGATATATCCTTGGCCTCGATAGTTACGCTTTGATTTTCTCTGGAAACCTTAGCTCCCAACCCTTCGAGCAGCTTAAGCATCTTATCCACATCAGCTATTTGCGGAACATTATTAAGCCTAACCGCCTCTTTAGTTAACAAACAAGCAGCCACAATTGGCGTAGTGGCGTTTTTGGCTCCCTGAACTGTTATTTGACCGTGTAAAGGCCGGCCGCCTTCTATCAAAAGTGATCCCATGTTACACTTATTAAGGCTTAACTTACCTAAGCTTACCTTATTATTGAGCATAACTCAATCCTTTTACCAATACTATGAATTTATTCTGGCGACGTTTTATTTACATTGGTTTCTTTATAGTTTTTTTTATAATAGCTTTTGTCTTGCTGTTTTACCTGCAGGGCTACCGTTATGATTTAAACAATCGGCGCTTACACCAAATTGGCGCTCTGATGGCCGATTCTCTGCCTACTAAAGCCAGCCTGTTTTTGAATGACCAGTTAACTTCCTATCAAACACCAACCACGGTCCAATCGCTTCAACCGCAAGATTACCAGGTAAAATTAGATCTAGCTGGTTTTCAGCCTTGGCAAAAAAAATTAACTGTCAATCCGGCTCTAGTAACTTTTACCGGTCAAGTCCGACTTTGGCCTAATACCCAGGACAGTCAGTTGATTAGTGACGGTCAGATTAACGGCGCCTTGTTGTCACCCAACAAAGAAAATCTACTTTATCAAATCCCCAGTGGACTAAACAGTGGTCTGTGGCTACTTAATCTATCCAGTGGACAAACTGCTTTACTAAAACGCCAAGCCGGCCTAATTTTAAAAAATCTGGAATGGTCGCCTTCCAGCCGCTATTTCCTAACCGAACAAAACGATAATGGAAAATTAAGTTGGCAAATTTACTCGCTAAGCGACAATACTTGGCAAAATATCAACCCGCCCAGTGATTTAAAAATCAAAAAATTACACTGGGGCGATGACGAAGATTTGGTTTTCTTGGCAACCGACAATGAATTATACTCTTTTGATTTTGGAAGCGGCAGTAAAAAATTAATCTGGCGAGAAGTATTAAGTGATTTTAGAGTTCACGACAACTTAATTTTTGCCCTAACCATAAGAAGCAACCAAACCCTAGCTCTAAAAGCTTTAAACTTGTCTAATCTGCAAGTAGTGCTATTTGACGATCCGCCGGCTTTGTCCAGCAATGTTAAATTCTTACCAGCCAACCAACCGCGCGGCTGGCTGCCTTTATTTGATTTAGACCGGCATACCTTATATTTGCTCCACTCGCCTTTAACCGAACTTACTCCTATTAGACGACTACCTGAAGTAAATTCTTTAGATTGGTCACCCGACGGCCAAAGGCTGGTTTTAACAAATAATTTCGAAATCTGGGATTACACTATCGAAGACAACAAACTTAATTTATTGCTCCGCCTAGGCTCAGCTTTTACTTTGGGGCGTTATTTTAATCAAGAACCTTATTTAATAGTGGCCTCTGGCAAAGAAATTTGGTCTTTGGAATTGGACGATCGAGACAAACAGCAACGCTGGCTACTAACCGAGCTTAATAGTGAAATTCAAGATATTTATTTGGACCCCAAAGGAAAAAACCTGGTTATTTTAACCGCCGATGGCTTAAGCCGGCTAACTGTCGATCCTAACGAGCCAAGCGATAACCGGCAGCTAATACGTTGGCCTTAAGCAAAGAATCAAAGGTGCCAGCATCTGTCCACTCGCCAGCTAAAACAGTAAAACCCATTTGTCCGTTTTTAATATAGCTGTTATTGACATCAGTTATTTCCAATTCGCCACGGGCCGAAGGTTTAAGTGTTTTAATAATTTCAAAAACCGCCGAGTCATAAAGATACAAACCGGTCACGGCTAATTTTGTTTTTGGTTCAGCCGGCTTTTCTTGGATATTTATTATTTTATCACCCTCTATTTCAGCTACTCCAAATCGATTAGGCTCGTTTACTTCTTTCAAAAAAACATGAGCACCTTGCGGTTGAGCAGCAAAAGAAGTTATTGTCTGACTAACATCATCCTGATATATATTATCGCCCAAAATAGCCGCTATCGGTTGACCAGCGCTAAAATCTTCAGCCAAGCCCAAAGCCTGGGCAATACCACCTGGTTCTGATTGCACAGCATAAGCCAGTTTAACGCCAAAAGCCTGGCCATCACCTAACAGCTGAACAAAATGGCCGGAATGTTCTGGTCCGGAAACTATCAATATCTCCTTAAGACCGGCGCTAATTAAAGTCTTAAGCGGATAATAAATCATGGGCTGATTATAAATCGGCAACAAATGCTTATTAGTAACCGCTGTTAACGGTCTTAATCTAGTACCCAATCCGCCGGCTAAAATAATTCCTTTCATATTATTGAATATTTAAATAATCTTTAATTGCCTCTTGCCAAGGCCTAAGCAAGGGAAACTTAGTATTAAGCAAAATAGCCTTAGTCGGACGCCTTACTGTATCAGTATAATCTTTAGAACTTATCGGCCGCAAAATATTTTTTAAACCCTTCAGCCGGCCCACCTCACGGGCTAATTCATACCAACTGGTTGATTGTTCATTAACCAGATGATAGATTCCCGGCTGATAACTGTTACTTAAAAGCTTATAAACAGCTCGGGCTAAATCTGCTGTGTAAGTTGGTTTACCAAATTGATCATTAACCACCTCCACTGGCTGGCCGCTGGCAGCTTTTTGTAAAATTGTTTCTATAAAATTTAAACCACGCGGTTTACCTCGTTGCTGTTTTTTGCCATACAACCAGGAAGTCCTGATCAAAAATCCTTTAGTGTAATTTAAAACATGCTTCTCTCCCCTAGCCTTGCTTAAACCATAATAATTCAAAGGATTAATGGTAGCTGTTTCATCATAGCCTAAACCTTCGGTTAAGCCATCAAATACATACTCGGTGGAAAAATGAATTAACAGAGCTTCTAATTTAGCCGCCGCCTCAGTTAAGTAACCAACGGCTAAATCGTTTAAATTATCAGCCGCTGACCTATTTGTTTCGGCTCCTTGCACATCAGTATACCCGGTAGAATTAATTATTATTTTAGGATTAAGTTTGATTATTTTGGCCAAAACTTCTGTCCGGTTGGTAACATCAATTTCTTCCTTATCCCAAGACACTAAACCGGGCAAATCTTTAAACTGACTGGCCAAATCACTGCCCAGCATGCCTAAAGCGCCCAATAATAAAATCTTATCGTCTGGCTTGTTTAATAAACTCTCCATAATCATTTATGTAATCCTGCCGAGTCGTGTCGTAATTAGTGGAAGACAAAGCTACTAGCAAGCAATCATCAGAAAAATCTTTAAAATGATGCCAAACATAATTGCCTACGTAAATTGCCTCAGCTTGTTTTAAAATAATTTCTTTAAGACCTTGACCATCACTGTCAATAACAGCTGTTACCTGACCCTTAAAACAAATAAAACATTCCTTCTCAGTCTTATGGCAATGTGAACCAGTTGGTTGTTTAGCAGCTAGCAAAGCATAAACCCTTTTAACCTCAAAATCAATCTGATCCTTAAGCTCCAAGGGAATCAAGCTAAACCTGTCATCGGTATGAATTGGTAAAATAAATTTTTTAAAAGCCGCCATAAAAACTACTTTAAATGTTCATTAAAAGCCGCCTGCCTGGTTTGCAAATTTTTTACCCAAGCTTGATTGCTCAAATACCAATCAATCGTCTGCTTGATAGCGTCGGCAAACTTATACTGAGGCTGCCAACCTAATTCCCTGGCAATCTTACTAGCATCTATAGCATAACGCCGGTCATGACCTGGTCGGTCTTTAACAAACGTTATCAGGCTATCCGGTTTACCTAATTGTTTTAAAATTATTTTAGCTATATCTATATTAGACATTTCGTTATGACCGCCAATATTATATACCTGCCCAGCTACGCCTTTATGCAGCATTAAATCTATAGCCGAACAATGGTCTTTAACATACAGCCAATCGCGCACATTTAAACCATCGCCATAAAGCGGCAAAGACTCATTTTGACTGGCCCGAGTTATAAACCAAGGAATTAACTTTTCTGGAAATTGATAAGGCCCGTAATTGTTGGAACAATGGCTAACCACTACTGGCAAAGCAAAAGTCTGATAAGCCGCTCGACACAGCAAATCGCCCGAGGCTTTAGCGGCCGCATAAGGGACATTGGGCTGAAAAGGGGTATCTTCGGTAAAATACCGTCCATCGTTAAGCTCTAAAGAGCCGTAAACTTCATCTGTGGATATTTGC
>JBMORS010000191.1:0-4649 GCA_049319925.1 Patescibacteria group bacterium
TATTTCCTCATCAATTAAACTAATAACCTTAAAAATAGACAATAAAGCATTGTCAAAATGATAATCTAATAAAGAACCATTGATAGCAACTTCCGTATCTCTAGTATAGGTATTAATTCCTTCCCCGCTAACAAATCTACCTTGTCCAAATTTCTCAATCATATTAGTTACTCTGGACAAAGTATTACCCAAACCATTAGCTAAGTCAGACTGGTAACGTTGTCTAAACCTAGTTAAAGAAACATCACCATCACTAACAAAAGGAACTTCAGCCATTATTAAATACCTAGCCGCTTCCATACCAAACTCTTTTACCAAATCATTAGGGTCTATTACATTACCCAAAGACTTGGACATTTTTTGGCCGTCAATGGTAAAAAATCCATGAGCCGCCACTGTTTGCGGTAAATCCAAACCAGCTGCCATTAACAAAGCTGGCCAAATAACTGCGTGAAACCACAAAATATCCTTGGCCATTAAATGCAAATTAGCCGGCCAAAAATCTTTACCCTGGTCAGTAAATTTGGTAGCTGAATAATAATTTATCAAAGCATCTACCCAAACATAAATGGTTTGCGATTTGTCCCAAGGTACGGCCACCCCCCAACTGACACCGGCCCGGGAAATAGAAACATCCTGCAAACCTTTTTTAATCTTGCCAATAACCTCATTTTTTCGAGCTTCTGGCACAATATTGTATTGACCTTCATTCAAAGCCTTCAGCAATCTGCCTTCAAACTCTTTTAATTTAAAAAAGTAGTTAGTTTCTTTTTGTTGAACCGGTTCAGCATTAGGGTGAAAAGGACATTTACCATTTACTAAATCATCAACTTGTAAAAATTTCTCGCAGCCCACGCAATATAAACCCTGATACTCTGACTGATAAATGTAACCATTATCATAAATTTTTTGCAGTAACTCCTGAACCACTTGTTCATGCTGAAAATCAGAAGTTCTAATAAAATAATCGTAAGCTATACCCAAATTAGACCAAGCTTGTTTAAATCGCTCAGCATTTTGAGTGGCAAAATCCAAAGGCTCAAGACCTGCCTTAACAGCTGACTCCTCCACTTTAGCGCCGTGCTCATCTGTGCCAGTCAAAAAGAAAACCTTGTCGTCTTTTTGCCTGTACCAACGAGCCAACACATCAGCACACAAAGTCGTATAAGCATGCCCCAAATGAGGCTTATCATTAACGTAATAAATCGGTGTGGTTACAAAATATTTTGTCATATGACTAAGGTTTACCTTCTATAACAATAACAAATTCCCCCTTAGTAGACGAATTTTTCAACTGACTGATAATCTGGCTAGCTGTGCCACGATAAATTGTTTCAAAAAGTTTAGTTAATTCCCGGCCAACCACCAATTGCCGCTCCGAAATCACTTCTTGCAAACTGGTTAAAGCTTTAACAATCCGGTGCGTAGATTCAAAAAAAACAACTACTGAATCACAGTTTGTTATTTCGCTAAAAAATTTTTGCCGGCCTTTTTTATGAGGTGGCCAACCTAAAAAAACATAATTCTGCGTATTAAAACCACAAACTGATAAAATAGCCGTCACGGCCGAAGGACCCGGTATAGGTACTATTTTTATGCCTAAAGGGACGGCGGCGGCTACTAATTGTTCCCCGGGATCAGCCAAACCGGGCGTACCAGCGTCGCTAACGTAAGCCAGACTATCGCCCAATCGCAAACGGTCTATGATAGACGCTGTTTTGGCGGTTGACGAATGATGATGCCAACTTAACAATGGCTTATTAATACCATAATGGTTTAATAATTTTTTAGTTACTCTGGTATCCTCGCAAACAATTGCCGTTACTTCGTTTAAAACTTTGAGCGCCCGATTTGATATATCCTCTAAATTACCAATCGGCGTAGCCACTAAATAAAGCGTACCAGACATAAATGTTTAAATTTAAACATTATTATCTGCTTCAACTTTTTTAACGGCATTCCTTCTATCAAAAACATCTGATAGCATCAAAGCCCCTATAGTAGCGAGTGGAATAGAAATTATAGCTCCCATAACCCCACCTAAATTAAAACCCACCATAACAACAACAATCGATACGATAGGATTCAAACCAACCGAACGTTTCATTACTGTAGGCACAATAACATTATTTTCTAATTGTTGAATCAAAACATAAAGAACAAAAACCATTAAAGCTTGCACCGGCGACACAGCCAAGGCAATGAATACCGCCGGAATGCCACCTAAAATTGGCCCCAAGTAAGGAATTATTTCTGTCAGCCCAGCCCAAAAAGCCAGCACTAAAGCATACTGCATTACTGAGTCAGACAAGCCGATAAAGTTTAAAATCCAAAATCCTAAATAAGTCATTAAACCTATTACCAGCATCAATAATAACTGCCCCCTGAGCCAAGCGCTAACTTTAACCCTAATTCGATTTATTAAATCCGACACATAAGCCTGCTTACTATTGGGCGTAACTGAATTAACAAAACGTCTTAACCCTTGCTCATCAACTATCAAATAAAAAGTGATTACTAAGGCAATAACAAACTGAGCTAAACCACCAAATAAACTGGCTAGTGAAGACAAAACAGAATTGGTGCCGCTAGCTAAACCTGTTCCGACTGACTGTAAGGCCTGCTGCAGAGCAGCTGCTACCTCATCATTGCCGCTGCTCTGTAAAGCGGCTAAGCCAGAAGCAATTTTATTATAATAATAAGGAAAACTACCAGCTAATTGAGTAAGCTGGGTAACTAACGGCGGCACTAGCAACAAAACCCCCAAAGAAATAACACTAAGTAAAGCCACATATATTATAACCACTCCTAAAGATCTGGGCAGTTTATAACGATTCATCCAACCTACCCAAGGATCAAGAGCAGCCGATAATACTATAGACAAAAGAATAATGCCTAAAATATCCATTACCTGATAAACCACAAAAAGTAAAAAAACCACCAACACTATACGCCATAACGACATAAAAGTTATATCTATAGTCCTGCCTTCGTTTATTGTTGGCATAAAGTTAAAAATTAATATTAAACAATGTTTTTTAATAAAGCTTTGGCTGCCCGAAAAGGTCCAATTAAAGCCAAGGTCAAACGGCTAAAATTAAAAACCTGTTTAGCTGCTAAGCTAATATCCATAGTAGTAACTGCTTCAAATTCACGCAAATAATCAGGCCAGGTCTTTAGGCTCTTGTCTAGTAAATAACGACGAGCCTGCCACTCAGCCTGGCGAGCCGAATTTTCCATTAACAAAGTCAAACTGCCTTTTATATACTCTTTGGCTTTATTAAGTTCAGCCGAATTAACACCTTTGGTCACCAGCAAATTTAATTCTTCTTTTATCAACGCCAGGGCCCTGGGTAATCTGGATTTATCTAATCCAGCCATAATACCGACTAAGCCCGTTGCCTGATAACTCTCCACATCCACTCTAACCGAATAACATAAACCTTCCTGCTCTCTTAAGCGCATAAACAATCTGGAACTCATATTGCCACCCATAATAATAGACATCAGCTTAATAGCGGGTAATAACTTATCACCTGAACCGACCGAAGGAAAACCCAAAGCCAATTGTACCTGTTCAGTTTCTTTGTAGCTTAAAGCCGAACGGGCTGAGGTATAACTAGGTTTAAAATTTTTATAAATAGCTGGCTGACCTTGTTTGGGCAAATGATTAAAATTATCAGACATTAATTTTTTTAAATTATCCGGTAAACGACCGGCCACCACTACCACCATATTCTTAGCTTGGTAATTAGAACGCCAATAACTAACTAACTGTTTATGGTTTAAAGCCGCTACTGATTTTTTACTGCCACTTATCAAAGGAGCCAGGCTAGAACCTTTGAATAATTCTTGCTCTAAAAGATCACCGATAAACATAACCGGATTATCCTGGTACATATTTATTTCTTCAGCCACAACTTTTTTTTCTTTATCAAGCTCGCTTTTGTCAAAAATTGGCCGGCTAATCATATCAGCTTGAACCCGCAGGGCCAAAGGCAAATGACGGGCGGCTGTTTTAATATAATAACCAGTATATTCTTTACTGGTAAAAGCGTTATATTCAGCGCCAACGCTGTCTAATACCTGAGTTAATTCCCGGGCAGTCGGATAATTCTTAGAACCCTTAAACAGCATATGCTCCAAGAGATGCGACAAACCCTGCTGGTTATTATTTTCTAAACGAGAACCGGCCTTAACCATTGTTAAAACAGTAGTCGCCGACGTACCAGGCATCGGCACCGTTAAAACGGCTAAACTGTTTTTTAAACGGTTAAATTTTAATTCCACCATAAACTAACGACCCAATTTATCCTTTAAATAAGCCACCAAACCATCTACAGCTACTCGCTCTTGTTTCATAGTATCTCGTTCCCGAATCGTTACAGCTTTGTCTTGTAAAGAATCAAAATCCACTGTAACACAATAAGGTGTGCCGATTTCATCTTGCCTACGATAACGCTTGCCGATTGACTGCGTTTCGTCATACTCTACTCGAAAATGAGCGCGAAGTGAACTGGCTACCTGCTGGCTTAAAGGAGATAACTCTTCATTCTTAGAAAGAGGCAATATTGCCACCTCAATCGGTGACAAGGCGGCTGGCAGTTTAAGCACTATTCTGGTTTCTTTTACACCCTCTTTAGCCGTAG